>NZ_JBYSXE010000058.1:0-25967 GCF_058781925.1 Sphingobium sp. FW306-1B-F04DB
TTCGCCGTCCTCTTCGGCGACAGGTTCACGGTCTGATGAACGAAACTGGCCTCGCGCACAAAATTCCTGACAGTCCCACGGCAAGCGCCCCTACACGACTGACGAAGCCCGCAAGCTGCTCTACCCCAACATCACAGGAGACAAGGCAACCGCGCAGCGCACCGAGGACATCACTTGGATTGGTGCGCTGTCGGGAATGCGGATCGACGAAATCTGTCGGGTGCGGGTCGCTGACTGCGCGGACGGCTGGTTTCAGGTCAACGCCCGCGCAGGCGAAGGCAAGACCGACGCTTCCGCCCGCCGCATCCCGATCCATTCGCGCCTTGCCCCGATCATCGCGAGACGGATCAAGGACAAGAAAGCTGACGATTACCTCATTGAGGACCTCTCGGAGCCAACCGAGGGCAGCAACCGCGAACGCTCCATGCCCGCTTCCAAGGCCTACACCCGGTTTCGGCGAGAGCTTGGCATTGACGAGCGCGCCGAGGGTCAGCGGCAATCCAACGTGGACTTCCATAGCTGGCGGCGTTGGTTCATCCGCGAGGCCAAGGAGGCGGGCCACACCCTGTGGACCATCGCCGACGTGGTTGGCCACGACACCGAAAGCTTACCCGGCGGGCTCACTATGGGAACATATCCGGGCAGGGCGAGTGAAAAGGTGCTGCGCGAGTGCATGGAAAGCGTCCAGCCGCCGGAACCCGAGGCCAACGACGATTGAGTTATCCACAGGAACATACAGGGTTGTCCCGCTTGTCGAGGACTCGACCGTCACTTAGAACGGCGGCGTGGTCCGGATATACCGGGCTACCGCCGTCCCCTCCACAAGGCGCGGCGCGGGTGCAGGGGATGACTCTAGGTGTCAGCCGGGGCCGCGCGGTCCAACGCAACGGCCCGTCACGTCATTCCCTGCACCCGATTACTATGGCGCAGCTTCACAGTCGGGGCAATGATCGCGAACCCTCCCTGCCAAATCTTCAGGATCGCCGTTTGAAAAAACGCCTCCGCCTCCGACGTCTTGCGAGGGCGCAAGGCTGGATTTGTGCCGGATGTGGTGGCCATATGACCTTCAAGACCCCGCCCGACCATCCGTTGTTTGTCACCTTCGACCACGTCACGCCGCGATCCTCCGGCGGCACCCACGCCTACGCCAACGGCCTCGCCAAGCACGAGCAATGCAACACTGAGCGTGGGAACCGACCGCCGACTGGATGCGACTTCATTTGGCAGGCGGTCGTGGAGCTTCGGTTGACCAGAAAACGTCGAAAGGCTGCTGCGCGCTGATTAGTCAGCACTATGGGTGGGTGTCATTGGAAGGATAACCTTCAGGTCGCATGGGCACTGGTGGGCGGTAATTACTCAGCACTATGGGAGAGAAACACTTTAGGTAGTCCTGCCGGTTGCCGGTGCCTGAAAGCCCTTCCTCACCGCCTCACCTAAAGATCACCCACCGCCCCCTGCCAGTGCCCTGCTGGTCATCCAACAGCCCCCGCTGTCAGCTGCGTTTCAGCTGACCTGATCCTGATCCCCATAGCTTCGGTCTCCCTGCGCGCCTGTCGGCGAACGGGTCGAGGCCGATCGCGTCGTCTCCGGGGGCAAGCCATTTGGCGAACGGAGACGACGCACCCATTCCCGTCGCCGACGCGGCGCACCGAGACCCGGTCGTCCCCCGACCGGCCAACCGGCTTCAGCTGAAGCCTCGCCCCGGCTCAATCCGAGCCTTCACCAAGCCCAGAAAGGTCCATTATGGACAAACCCACCCCTCCCTCCACCTTCGACATTTTCGAAGGTATCGACGAGGCCGACCGATCCTATGCCGAGGAGGTCGTGAACGCTGACCCCGTCTTCGGCACCCCCAGCCCCACGACCGTGAGGGGCCTCATCAAGCTCCCTGAGAAGACCACGCTGGAGATGCTGCCTCCTTCGGTCGCGGAGCCGGTCCGAGCCAAACTCAAGGCTATGTCGCCGGCCGCAGCTGAAGCCAACATGCAACGGTTGATCAATGAGGCGGTCTATAAAGGCGCGCTGGACGCACGGATTGCGGGAGGTCTTGGTGAACATGCCACGCCCTACCACCGCTTGGTTTTCAGCCAAGCGCGAACCAGCCGTGACATGATCAACGAACATCTCAAGATTGCCCAAGAACTTGCCGAGGTGGCCCGCTGGGATGCGGTCCAGAACCCTGAGACTGGGGCCTACGAAGGCAAAGAAGTCAAGAAGATCACCGGCTCCCGACGCGCTGGAATGGAGCAGCGCATGAGGGAGATTGAGTATCAACTGAAGCGGCTGGACGAGGAAGAACCCTTTGCGCGTCGTGAAGCGCTCAAGGCCACGATTGCCGAGCGGAACACCATTAACGCTCAAGTTGAGGAAGCCGCCGAGGCCGAACGGCGCGCCGAAGACAAGCTTCGCGAGGAGCGGATCGAGACCGCTGCCAAGGCCAAGGCCAACGTACGCCGGAACCGCGTCTAAGTCATGCGAGGCCGTCGCCCCCGCCTGATTGGTTGGAAGCCACCCAAGCCCAACCTACCGAATCCCAACGACCCGTCTTCACCGGACTACGCCGAGCGCAGCCGAGAGTTCACTTCGGTGACCCCGCAAGGCTTCCAGCGGATCGACTACGGCGCACCGATTCCAAAGACCACCACCGACTAACCCGACGGAGCCGCGAGCCCGTCGGAAGGCCCCCCGCTGTCCTGCTAGTCAGCGGCGGTGGGCCACCATTCCCACGGAGTTCCCCATGAAGCGCTGTACCAAATGCCGTCGCGCGCTGCCGCTTTCCGCCTTCCACGGCGATGCCAGTCGCCCGGACGGCCTCAATCCCCGCTGCCGTGACTGCGCTAACGCCGCCCGCCGCAAGCGCAACCACATGGCCTACTGGACGCCCGAGCGCATCGCGGCCCGCCAAGCGCGAACCGCTGCCACGATCGCAGCAGTGCAGGCTGGGGCGCTCTGAACCACAGCCGCTTGCGTACGGCACGAAACGTGCCGGTGCCCTTTCGGCCAACGAAAGCAATAAAAATGGACTGTCTACCGCTCTATATTCGCACTCGCGGCCCTTGTGGCGTGGATGCGCGTACAGTGACGATGCAGCTTCCTCAGGCGGAAGCCGTGGAAGTGCTGCTACCTACGCGAAATAATCAGAAAACGGTTAGCTTGGACTACGATCCTTGGTTGGGTCACGTGGTCGTTTGCGTGGGAGGCGTCATTGCGCACACGCTCAATCTGCGGAAAACGTCGTGACTCACCTTACCCGAAAGGTGGCAATCGAAACCAAGTGCTTTGAATGCATCGTCGACCCCGGCTCGGCAGGAACACAGCGCGAGCAGGTCGCTGCTTGCATCAACGGCGGTTGCCCACTGTTCACCTTCCGCCCCCTGCCGCGCCACTGTATGAAGGGCGGCGAGGTCGACCGGGAAGCAATCGCTGCCGTGCGCGCAAAGCTCGACCGCATCAACCGCGAACGGGGAATGCGTTAGTCAGCCTTGCTGGCGCGTGCGTCCAGAACAATCCGGGCAATGGCCTTTCGGATACCGCTTTCCGAACCTTCCATCCACGCGTCCACATTCGCCATCGCTTCGCGCGGCTTCATGTGGGCATGTGCCCGGATCGTCGCCTGACGCATCTCAAACTTCTCGCGATCACATGCCGAGAGGGCCGCATCTGAAATCACGGCGATGGACTCGCCCGTCCCAGCCCAACGCTTCACATGGCCGACAACGCAGTTTTCCCAGCGGGAGGACGCTGCGATGAAATCGTTCGCGGGCGGGGTGGCTTCAGGTGCCGCCAAGGCAATGAGTAGAGCGATCATTCTCTTGGGATGGCAAAGGCCAGCCGGCCGGTCAACGGCACGCGTCTCACATTCATAGTTACCCAGAGATGTAGCCGATTTTGCGCCACTTCACGCGCGCGTCTCGCCAGAATTGACCGCGCGCGCAGCCGTCACACAACTCGTTCCCAAGGATCAAGCAATGACAGACGTCACACGTCTCAACCCCCGGCTCACCCAGCAGGACCGCGCGCTGCGCCGCCGGGACAGCATCGTCCCGAACCGTCGGAACACCGACAACGGCCAGCGCCGCATCTACAACGACGAGATCCGCGCGCCGCGAGGCAGTGGGCAGGCGCAGGCCGTCAAAGAAGCCCTCGGGATCGTCGACGAGGCCGTGGGTGCGTGGAAGGACGTCAATGACCTTCGCTACCAGCGCCGCGAGGAGCAGAACGAGGTCCAAGCCTACAGCGACTTCTCGCACGGAGAGTTCGACGCTGAGAAGTACAAGAAGAGCATCAGCTACAGGGCCGGTTATTCGACGCTCAAGGTTCAAAGCGAGTTCAGCAAACATAAGCTGGAGATGGACGAGGAGATCCGGGGCATCATCGAGAGCGATGACGATCCCGACCTCGACAACCGCAAGTCCCGTGTGGCCGCGCTCATCGAGCAGGGCTTCGGGAAGTTCGCCCTCGATCCGGACGGCAAGGTCGTCCCCCTCGGTTCACCTGAAGCCGCCGGCTGGCTCGCCAGTGAGATGTCCAAGACGCGCGAAGAGATGCGCGCCCGGTCTTTCGAGTTGATTGAGGAGCGCCACGGCACACAGGCGCTGACCTACGCAGCCACCGGAGTACGCCTTGACATCATGGCCGGGGGGAAGGTCGACATCGAGACTCGCTTTAGCGCCATTCCTGCGACAGTCAGCAACCAGCGCAAGAAAGAAACCCTTATCGCGGTCGTCAACGACGTGGCAGACGAGCTGGAGGAGCAGGGCCAGTTCCAGCGCTCGCTGGAGATCCGTGAGCAGCTGCTCTACTCGGTGAAGACCCCCGCTGCCGGCGTGCAGGCTGTGGCGTTGCCTCCCTCGGAGGTTGCCGTGACCAGCCGTGTCTTCAAGGCTCCCACGGGACGCCTGCCGCTTGACGGGCAGATCACCACCTCGTTCGCCGCGCACGGCGCGCGTGGGTCCGTCGGCCTCGACATCGACGGCCGCATGGGCGATCCCATTGAGGCTCCTGCCGGTGGCCGGGTGAAGGCCGTGGGCCACGACGCGAAGTCGGGCAACTACGTCATCATCGACCACGGCAACGGCGTCGAGTCGTCCTACTCCCACCTCTCGAAGGCGAACTTCAAGCGGGATCAGGAGATCCAAGCGGGTGACGTTCTCGGCCTCGTCGGGAACACCGGCCGTGTTCGCAGCAGAAGCGGCGACGGCTCGCATCTCCACTATCGCGTGAAGGTCGACGGCAAGGATGTCGATCCTCAGGCCTACCGGTTCGCCGACAGCGCTCCCTCGGGAAGCCCGTCGGATGCCGCGCCGGCCCGCCAGAAGTCTGACCCTGTCGAGGACGCCAAGCGTTCGCGGGGTGGTGAGCGGGTCCTGCCGGACACGACGACCGGGGCATGGTCCCTGTCGCCCACCGAGCGTGCCGCGCAGCGCGACCGCATCGACGCCGCCCGCAAGCGGATCGAGGCGACCCAGAAGAAGGAAGAGGATGAGAAGCACCGGCAGGGCTTCACCTCGCTCCTTGGGCGCACGGTCGGTATCGGCGGCTCAAGCCTGACCCGCACGGACGTCCTGAACGCCTACGAGACCGGCGAGATCGACGTGGACGGCTTGGTGCAGCTCACCAACCTCCTTGAGAACGAAGCCGACCGCGAGGAAGCTCGCGCAGATCGCCTTGAAGCCCGAGCCATCCGTGACGCGCAGAAGCGCGGCCGTGATCGCGCCGACGGTCTCCTCGGCGACGTCTACGGGCTGAAGGTGGACGTCTCGGCGGCGCAGTCGCGTATGAACCGCACGGCCACGCTCATCACGGATCCTGACGAACGCCGGGAGTACATCAGCACGGTCCAGACCGAACTCGATGCCGTCGTTCAGATGCGCGAGAAGAGCCCTGAGTACGTCAACGCCCAGACTAAGTTCGACCTCATGGAGCAGGACTTCTACCGGAAGATCCCGCCTGTGCTGCCGCCGGGGATGACCCAAGACCGGGCAAGGCAGACGGTCAAGGAGATGGTCGACCGCTTCCGGATCCAGCTGGGCAAGGAAGCGCTCCGCAAGGGTGACATCGTCACGAAGGCCACGGATTACGAGGGCAAGATGCGCCAGAACTTCTTCACGGCGTTCCCTCCCAACCGGCGCTGACCTATCAGCCGGGATGGTCTGAGATGGATGGATTTTCCCACCATCTGACGCGCTCTACGCGCAATCGGACCATCCCGGCACCCCAACTACCCTGACGCCCCCTTTCGCGCTTCTGGCTCGCGAGATGGTTCACTTTTCCAACACACCGACGGTGCCCCCCGCCGGTTCCCCGAAAGATACCCGCCCATGCACTACCCGTACGCCCATGCCGCCCGCCGATTCACCGATAAGGACGACCGCGACCGCTTCGCGCAGTTGGCCCTTGGCATCCGCAGCCGCCCCCTGAATGCCGCCTTCAAGCTGGCGGCAAAGCACGCCCGCTTCCCCATTCTGCCGGAATGCCGCTGAAAGTTGCCCCGCCGGTCGCCAGCGGCTGCAAATGGTGTCACCAGTGCAGCCGGGAGCTTCCTGCAGCGGCCTTCACGCGCAGCCGCCGCCGCGCCGACGGGCTTCACGGATGCTGCCGAGAGTGCGCGGCGAGGAAACGGCGGGAACGGGAGGAGCTTCGTGTGATCATTGAGGAGGCCGCTGCGAGTATCTTGGCCTCCTACGCTCGGATCAATCCGGAGCGGGCCTCATAGCGAGCGGCGTTAGTTTTGCTGCAAAAATCCGAAGCGGGTTAGCGTACGGAACGGTTCCGGCCTCCCCCCGTAGGGGTGTCGTGTCGGAGGGCCTAGACCGAGGCAGAGGGGTGATCCTCCTCCCTGATCCCGGCTTAGCCCTCCGTGCGAATTATGCCTCCTTCGACGCGCGGCCCTCCTCTCCGAAGATTAGCCGCTCCACCCTACGACGGGCATCCTCTCCAAAGATCAGTCGCTCCACCCGACGACGCGCGGCGAACGGTCCACGCTCCCCGGCATCCACACTGCTACGCTCACGAACGCTACTCTCGGTCTTCATCTTGCCCCCTTGGCTTGTGTTGAGGCCACCAATGTATCGACCACAGAAGCGGAAATGAATCCCAGCGCCCTGAAGGTCTGACATGCGGAAGTTCATTTCTGTGGATAAGTCCCGGCACCCCGCTTCGGAGGCCCGGTAGCGGTGTGTCAGAAACCCTCTCGAAAATCCCGCTGGATCACTCAAGGATTTCTGCGGCCTTCAGGCCCTCAACTCACTGTGTCACAAACCGGTTGCTTTCTGATACGCCTGCACTAGCACTCCCCTCACATCAGGGGAGCCGATCATGACCAAGCGAGTTGCATTCTACCTTCGCGTATCGACCGACAGCCAGACCACCGAGAACCAGCGGCGCGACCTTCAGAAGCTCGCTGAGTATCGCGGCTGGACCTTGGCGGGTGAATACGTGGACCACGGTATCAGTGGTGCCGCAGGGCGCGATAAGCGCCCCGAGCTTGACCGGCTTCTGAAGGAGGCCACGCGTCGCCGCTTCGATGTGGTGGCGTTCTGGGCCGTTGACCGGCTGGGCCGATCCACCGGCAAGGTGGCAACGATCATGGAGGAACTGGACGCCCTCGGGGTGCAGCAGTTCTACCATAAGGAAGCCATCGACACCTCCACACCCCACGGCAAGGCCATGCTGCAGATGGCAGCGGTCTTCGCCGAACTGGAGCGCGGCATGATCCGCGAGCGCGTTGTGGCAGGACTACAGCGCGCCAGAGCCGAGAGCCCCGAGGTCCGCGCTGCCAAGGGCAAGAAGGCCATCGGTCGCCCTGCGCTCCCTGAGAAGACCCGCGCGGCTATCATCGGCGCGAGAGAGAACGGCAAGAGCATCCGCGAGACGGCGAAGGTCGCCCGCGTGTCTACCGCGACTGTGCAGAAGGTGTTGAAGGAGGCGGCTTAGGTGTCGGGGACAGGTAACACGCCGGGGTCTGCTGCCCCATCTGACGCTCAGAACGCCGCGAGCCTACCGAGAGGTGCCCAAGGTGCACCGGGGGCGCTCTTGCGGTTCTGGCGCGTCAGATGGCTAGAAAATGCGGACACGCTAGGGCATCTAGAGGCCAACGCTGCACTGATCTTTTGTGACTGATGGCTGATAACAAAAACCAACATTACGTACCGCGCTGCTTCCTCAAGCCATTCAGCCTGAACGGTGAGGGCAAGGCAATCAACCTCTACAACCACCCCAGCGGTCGGGGCGTTCAAGACGCGCCCGTAAAGACGCAGTGTTCCCATCCATATTTCTACGGCGAGGATCTCGTTCTCGAAAAGCTCCTACAGCAGATTGAGGGACCGTACGGGGACATTGTGAGTCGCGTTCAAAAGGATCCGACTTCGATTTCGGAAGGGGATCTGCGGAAACTTCGCGACTTTGCATACCTTCAGGTGAACCGCACGAAGTTCTCTGTCCACCGCCGCCGGTCGGTCATGGAAGCGATGGACGAGATTTCCATGCGAGGTTTCAGGGATCGAGAAGGGGTTAAGCTACCTGAAGTCGACCTGAGTCATCGGAACATGCTGTTGGGTGCTATCAAAACGTGGGCGGAGACCGCGAAGTACACCCATGATCTTCGCACCATGATCCTCCGCAACGACACGGATGCCGATTTCATCGCATCGGACCACCCCGCCATATTATTGAATCGACTTCATCAGCAGCGGCTGGCCGATCCTGCCTTCGGTCTCATGTCCTGCGGTGTGCAGCTCTTCATGCCCATCTCCCCGAAGCACGCACTGGTCGCGTATGACGCAGACATCTATGCCGCCCCGGGGAGGTCAGGCGCGTGGATGCCAGTTCGGCGGAAGGCCGATGTTGCGGCGATCAATCAGCTTCAGCACCTGAGCTGCATGTCCAATCTGTTCTTTGCCCGTTGGACGGACCTAGAATGCGTCAGGGCAGAGTTCGCCGCTTCCGCTGAGCGCCGTCCCAAAGAGTGGACACGCTTCTGGGTCGGCGTGGAGGTAGGAACTTCCGAAAGGGGTGAGGAATATCGCAGGGCCACCCCGGAAGAGATCGCATCTCCCGTCACGAAAGTGATCAGCCACTCGCAAGTTCATCCACTGCCTTCAGCGTGGTTCAGCGGCCTGACTTTCAAGCCGCGCATGTACGGATACACCAACGGCTCGGCGGGAGGCTTGGTGCGGCTCCCCCATGCGAAAAACCACTTCAAAGATCGCTTTTGGCGGATTCCTGCTACCCGGGGCGCTTGCACCAAGATTTCCGACGATCCCCAGACGGCATACATAAAAGCACGCGCGTCGTAACACAGCTGGACCGGCCGGTCCGCTCAGGGGGTGCCCTTTACACCATCGTCGACCGGCTGAACGCCAAGGGCGTCTCCTTCCGCTGCCTTCAGCAGGGCGCTGCGGACACCAGATCGAGCCTCGGCAAGCTCGCCTTGGGATCCTTGGGGCGGTAGCGGAAGGGCTAGCTTAGGTGGCTGTGGGTTCATGCGTCCCTCTGCTCTGCCCTGCTTTTTTCATCTTGCTCCCAGCCAAGAGCCTACCCCCTTGTCAGCCGGTGCGTTGTGCCCCACGTTGGCGCACAATTGATAGGGGGTTCAATATGATACGGCTACTCGGGGCGCTGGATCCAGCGGAGGTTATTCCCGGCACCTTCTTCTACCTAAAACATCCAAAGGGGGGCTTGGAACTTCACCTGCGGGGCCATCATAAGGCCGAACGTGAAGATTACGTCGGTGAGGAAGTTTCCGTTAATCTGCCCGCCGGCTCCTCTCCGCGCGTCTTCATTTCAAGGTTGAAGTCCAACACCATTGCTCTCCCTCTTCCCCGGATCGAGCTTGTCGTCGACCCGCATTCAATCAGCCGTACCTCTGACGACTCCTACTACGTCGACCCCGGGCACGCGCTGCTTGCCGGGGAACACGCCCATATCGTTTTAGCGGGGGACCAAACGGATGATGTGTTTCCGCTGATTCGCCTGTCCGACGGTCTCGTTGATTTGAGAGCAAGCCCGACGAAATGGGCCACCTTCAGTAAATGGTCACTCCGCCATGCGGACACTCCTGAAGAAGTCCTCTATGAATGGTCCAGTGCAAAGCGCGCAGTAGAAGCGTAGCATGTTGGGTCTTTTGTATTTTTGGAAGGTGCCCTACAGAGAGGCAGGGGCACCAACTTCTACCTGCAAGACACCTTAGGCATGTATAGGGGGGATGATTATGAGCAACGGAAGATCTTCGGGCGGAAACCGACAAACCCCGCGGCCTTCAGAGAGGCCGATCCCGCTGTCCGATGAGAGCCGCAAAAGCGGTAACATTGGCCGGGTAACATCTGAACAGGCCCCACCGCCACGCCCCAAGCGGGGGTGACCGACGACGAAATCCTCGAATGCCACTGGCAGTTGCTCTACCGGTCCGAACATTCGAGCCGGTACCACCGCAAGCGCGCCACGTTCCTGACCAATCTCGACACGTTGTTCACGCTGATCACGATAACGGCCGGGGCCTCCGCCTTCGGTGATCTTGTCTCCGGTCCTCCCGGCTGGATGGCGAAGATCGGCGCAGCCACCGTGACGCTGATCTCCATTGCACAGGTCATCCTCCGCCTCGGTCCTGCCGGGATGATGCACACCCAGTGGATGAAACGCTGGGCGCGGATGAACACTGAGATCTCCCTGCGCCCCGAGCCGACCCTCGCTGACATCCGTCGCTGGGCGGAGGAGCGGGCCGCGCTTGAAGAAGAGTGCGTTGGGGAGCTGCGGGCTTTGAAGTTTGTGTGCGAGGATGAGGCCGCGCGCGTCCTGAACATCCCCGGCCGTCAGCATAAGATATGGCCGCTTCAGCGCCTATTGGTGCATTTTGGGTCGTTCCAGCAAACATATCCGTATCTGCCGGAGAGTCAGCCGCCCTCACCCCCGCCCCCGGAGCTAGACGCTCCCGTCGAGCCTTCCACCGCTTGACCGTTGCCCACCGCGCTCGTCAGCTTCTTGCGGTGAACGGCCTGATCCCAGTGCATCTTGGATAGTTCGAGCAGCCCCAGAACTTCCGTCCCTTGAAGCGTCCGTGTCTCGCCTTGCGGAGGCTCATGGCGCTGCCGCATGTCGGGCAAGCTCCGGCCTTACCGTCAGAGCGGATGACTATTTTCCGGCGTCGTGTGCCGCTGTTTTCAGGCTCGCGACGGGGCGTAGGCTCCGGCGCTGGTTTAGGGGCCGGGGCTGAGGCTGGGGGGCTCGGCGGTACCTTGGGCGGGGGATTACCACGCTCTAATGGCTCCGCCATATTGTAAGCTACGAAACCCGCCGCCGCCGACACTGCCATGAAGATAAGGCCCAAACCGCGACGGGATCGATCGACCCCACCGTGCCACGAACAGGCACCTCGTTCACCGATAGATGCTGACGCCCAGCCGTCCCTACATTTGACCGGCCCAAGCATGGCTTTCGCCCCATAGGTCAGCGCTATGAAAAGGGCGATGGCTGTGGCCCAGCCCAAAAATGTTCGCAATCCAAGCCCCCCCAATGCCGCCCACCGTGAGCCTTCAGGACTCCCCCAGTTCATGTCAAGAAACTCGCCGATATGAGACGCGAGAGCGCCGCCAGACGCCAAGTGTACCCAAAACCCTCCCGATACGATCTTAGGGCTCTGCCGAGGGATATTGCGCCAAAATCGCTACATCTGAAGGAGAACTGAGGATCCGTCTCAGCTGGTAAGCGTGATGTTGGACCAAGTGGCCCGCGCCGCCACCGGAAGGACGTTGATGACCACCAAGGCATCGGTGCTTCCCATTTGCGCCGACAGAAGACGCTCCGTCCTAACGGAGACATGAGTGATCAGCCTGTCATCATCGAGCAGGCAGAACACCCGCCCGTCGGACTCGACGTCCTCTTGGACGACGTCGGCCGTTCCCTGTTGAGGTGTCGGGACGCTCAGGGCATCGAACAAGGTCTTCAACCTGTTGTCGATGTCCCCATGCCGGACCACCCCGCCGGGAAGATCGCTGGAGAAGAGCAAAATCTCGATTTCAGCCCGAACCGACAAGCGATCAGTGATCAGGGGCACATACTCGATCTGACCAACGGACCGGCCTACGTAGCAGTCGTCTGGCAAATGGGTCGGGTCTTGATACTTCGCCATATCCTCCAAAGGCGGAGTGAACCACAGTCGCCGAAGCTGCGGTTCAAACTGACGCCTGATCTGCCACTTCTTGCTCGCGTTGGCGCGGGGCGAAAGATCGCCCTGATAAATCAATGAGAACTTCATCCAGATTGCCCCCTTGCATACCGAGCCCGGTCAGCAGCACGCCTGTCCCGCCGCCACCGCCACGTGTCAAGAAATCTGTACAGCTCACGCGCCAGAGTGCCGCCATAAACTAGGGGGCGGGTGTTCGGTCCCACCCAACGCGCTCTTACGGTTCTGACGCGGGAGATGGTGGGAAAATCGCTGCAATAAAACCTACTGCCCCACCCCTTCCTGCACCATCCCGTGAGCACCGGGAGCACGGTGAGTATGAGGCAGCACAAGCAGCACATGGAGCACAGTCGAAACTCACTCAACTACTTCATATTACGTTGTATTTTCATTACATCGTGCAATGTATGTTGTATCTCGATGATCCGAGATACATCATTAATCACAGCTCAATGAGTCAAGATCACCGGACATCTCTACTGGGCTCGCCTGAGTTTTTATCTAAATCATTGAATAACAACAATTTTGTTGTAGTGTGCGTTCACGGAGATCGAAGCCCCGTCGCCTCCACAGCGACAAAGGGTGAGCTGATCTTCAGAAACTCGGGGCGGGGTCCAAACCCGCCCCACCATCTATATGGGAGATGACCATGGCATCGGTACGAGAAGCCAACGCGATAACAAAAAAGACTCTGGCCATGCGGGACCATTTGTGGCCCGGTGGGGAGGCTAGTCTTTGGCACCGCACCGCCAACAAGGGGTTCACCACCATCCCCAAGACCATGCCTTTCATCCTAAAGATAATGGACGAGATGACGAAAGGAGCGCCCGTTTCGTCAACCTATTTGGCCCTCTGGTGTTCAACTTGGGACAACTCATATGTCTCGATCAACAACCCGGCAGAGCTGTCGCAAGCGTCTGGGTTCGGGGGGCAGCGAGGCGTACATACTTGGACTGGACGGATGAAGCGCCTCCAAGAACTGAGCTTCATCGACCTCAAAGCGGGCAAATCCGGCCCCATGAGCCACGCCATTATTTGGAACCCTCATCTGGCCATCCGTTGGCACCATGACCACAAGACTCCGGGGCTAACGGAGGCCAGCTTCACTTCACTTATCGAGCGCGCCGCCGAGATCGGCGCACAAGATATGCTCACGCCCATTCAATACGCACCCACACCGCAGGCCGATCAGCAAACACAGTTGAAAATTATTTGACCCCGGCGGCAGATCGTAAGGTACGCACTTTAGGTACGCATTGAGGTACGCGGGGGAGAAACCGAGTCCCGTAAACCTTTGATTTTCCATCGATACTGATCGTGAAAAATGACTGGCGGAGAGGGTGGGATTCGAACCCACGGTACCGTTGCCGGCACGCCGCATTTCGAGTGCGGTGCTTTCGACCTCTCAGCCACCTCTCCGCTGAAGAACGGGGCCGTCAGGGCGGCGCGTCCCGGTCGATGAGGGGCGGCCATTAGCGCAGCATTTCGCACTCTGCAACCCATCCGCTTGCCTGAACGCAAAACCCGCCTAAATAAGTAACATGGATCACCCCAATATCGCCACCAGCACACAGATTGTTCCCGCCGCTATGCCTCCGGTGTCGCACGCACGCTTCGCCATCGGCGACGTGGTGAAGCATCGCATGTTCGCGTTTCGCGGCGTGATTTTCGATATCGATCCCGTCTTCGCCAATAGCGAGGAATGGTATGAGGCGATCCCGGAGGACATCCGCCCCGATCGCGACCAGCCCTTCTATCACCTGCTCGCCGAGAATGCGGAGAGCTCCTACGTCGCCTATGTCAGCCAGCAGAACCTGATCGCCGACGACAGCGACGAGCCCGTCGACCACCCCGCGATTTCGGGTCTGTTCGACGATTTCGCGCCCGGCCGCTACCGACTGCGCCGCGAGCATCGCCATTAAGCTCTAGGGCAACCGTTTCAGGAACGATTCGATCGCGGCCAGCGCCACGGGTTCGTCGAGCAGCGGAGCGTGACCGACGCGAGGCACCTCGACATGCTCCATCGCGGGCGCCGCGCGGCGCATCCGTCCGGCGATATCGGCCGAGAGCAGGTCCGAAATCTCGCCGCGCAACAGCAGCACCGGTCGCCGACGCGCCAATCGGCGAAAGAGTAGTGCGGCGATGAGCGAGCGCCGCGGCGGCGGGCGGTTCTTGAAAGGACGCGCGATCTCGGGATCATAGTCGAGTCGAGGCACGCCTGCGACGTCCTCGCTGAAACTGCGGCGCGCGAGCGCCGGCCACCGGTCCGCGGGGAGGTCGGGAAAGGCTGGTCCCAAGGTCCGAGCGAGATAGGCGGCGGCATCGTCCCAGTTGCGGATTTCGACGGGCTTGCCCGCATAACGCGCGATCCTGTCCAGACCCGCCTGCGCCACTTCGGGGCCCACATCGTTGAGTACCGCGCCCGCGATCGCGCGCAGCCGGATTCCCGCAATCATCATCATGATCAGCCCGCCCATCGACGTGCCGATGAATATCGCGTGCGCGATGCCCAGCGAATCGAGCAGCGCCAGCATGTCGCGCGCATAGGTGGCAGGGGTGTACCGCGCGGGCTTTGGATCATGATCCGAAAGCCCCCGCCCCCGTACGTCGACCGCGAGCACGCGCCTCCCCCGCGCCGCGATCCACGGCGCCAGATCCTCGAAATCGCGCGCGTTGCGCGTCAGCCCGTGGATGCAGATGACAGGCAGCCGCGAATCGCCCGTCGCGGCGGCATAGTCGCGCGCATGGAGCGACAACCCGTCGGCCGACCGCCAGTGGCGCGCGAGGAAATCCGCCATGTTCAGAACCTGTATTCGGCGGAGAAGCGGACGGTGCGCGGGGGGCCGTAGAAACCGATCACCGACTGCGCGAACTGGTTCGACGGGAAGTTGTAGCCCCCCGTGCGGTAGCGCACGTCGAACAGGTTGCGGCCATGCGCGCCGAAACGCCAGCGATCGTCACCCGAGGTCCAGGTCACGCTGAGGTCGACGAGCGCAAAGCCGTCCTGATCGATCGAGGGGATCGGGATCTCGAACAGGTTGGCGTCGCTGCGGAAGGAGATTGAAGGCAGCATCGCCAGCCGCCCGCCCGCGAAATCCTCCTGCCAGTTGAGCGACGCGCTGGCGGTGAATTCGGGGGTGTTCTGGAATTCGCGCTGGTCGGCGACGTCGACATATTGCCGCGTCACGAGATCGAAGACGAGGAACTCCTCGAACTTCGCATTGATATAGCCGAAGCTCAGATTGGCGCTGACATTGCGGCTGAGCACCGCACTGGCCTCGAGTTCGGCGCCATAGATGCGCGAGCTGCCCACATTGTCGACGAAACTCACCACGCCTGGCGGCGGGGTCACCTTGGGCACCTGCGTCGTTACCTGCTGCCCCTGATAATCGGTGTAGAAGAGCGCGGCGTTGATGCGCAGGCTGTTGTCGAGGAAATCACCCTTGAGGCCAATTTCATAGGAATCGACGATCTCGGGGTCATAGCCGTTCATCGTGTCGGGCGTGGCGGTCGCGTCGCCGCGCATGTCGAAGCCGCCCGATTTGAAGCCGCGGCCATAGGCGGCGTAGAGATTGACGCCATCGCTCGCTTCCCAGGTCAGGCTGACGCGCGGCGTGAACTCCTCGAAGGTGCGCTTATTGGTATAATCGGTCAGTATCTGCGGCACGTTGAAGGGCGCGGGCAGCACGGGCACATAGGGCTTGAGCAGCGGGCTGCCGATCGTGCCGAAATAATTGGCCTTGAATACCGTTCCCGTCTTCTTGTCGCGCGTCCACCGCGCGCCGAGCGAGAGCTTCAACCGTTCGCTCAGGTCATAGTTGAAATCGCCGAACACCGCGAAGCTCTTGGTGTCGACCGAGCCGCTGGTGAGCTGGGTGAGCGCGGTGAAGGCGCTGGGGTTGGGGACCAGGATCGGTTCGGGCACGAGACCGCGGCCGAGAATGGTGTCGAACGCACCCTCGGCATGCGCGTCGAGATAATAGACGCCGACCACGCCCTGCAGCCGCTCGGTCTCGATCAGCGCCTGGAATTCCTGGCTGAACTGGTCGTCCTGATACACCTTGCCGCCCGCGGCGATATCCAGATAGGGCTGCGGCACGCCGTCGAAATCGATGCCGGCACTCTCTGTATAGCCATCGCGCCAGGCGGTGACCGACTTGAGCGTCACCGCGTCTGAAACCTGCCATTCGCCCGTGAGTGACACGCCCTGCGTCACCACCTTGCTCCGGTCGCCGAGCCCCGCCAGCGTGTCGTACTTGCCGGGAAGCACGGGCGTGTTGCTGTTGGGCTCGCGCACTTCGCGATGGCCGTGATTGGTGTTGGAGCGATCCTCGGTGCGATCGCCCGCCAGGCGGATGAAGATGGAGTCGGAGGGCGTGAACTCTACCGACAGCCGGCCCGCGATCACGTCCTTGTCGTTGGTGTCCGCGCCGGTGAAGAAGTTCTTCCCATAGCCGTCGCGATTGTACCAGGCGAAGGCGCCGCCGATCGCTACCCCGTCGGCCAGCGGCAGCGCGAGCGATCCGGTGAGGTTGTATTCGTCATAGCTGCCGATCTCGCCGCGCACCTTGCCGCTCAATTCGTCACCGAGCCGTTTTGTTACATATTTGACCGCGCCGCCGATCGTGTTGCGGCCATAGAGCGTCCCCTGCGGCCCGCGGAGAACCTCGATCCGCTCGATGTCGAAAATATCGAGCACAGCGCCCTGCGGTCGCGCGATATAGACGTCGTCGACATAGAGGCCGACGCCAGGCTCGAAACCCCAGAGCGGATCTTGCTGGCCGATGCCACGGATGAAGGCGGTCAGCGTCGAGTTGGTGCCGCGCGAAACCTGGAGCGTCAGGTTGGGGGTGGAGCGCTGGAGTGCGGTGATGTCGGGCGCGCCCTGAAGGTCAAGCCGGTCGGCGGTGAACGCGGTGACCGAGATTGGCACGTCCTGCAGGCTTTCCTCGCGCCGCCGCGCGGTGACGACGATTTCGCCAACCGAAAGCCCCTCCTCATCGATCGCTACATCCTGCGCCCGGGCCGCGTCGAGTGCCGACGCCCACAACATGCCCCCCGCCAGCAATGTCCGCCGCAAGGCCGATCGATTGCGCGCCATATACCCTCCCTCTCCGTTGCACGGCTTATATGATTCGTTACCGTATGAATTATTCATATGCCATGGTCGGTATAAACGTCAATAATTCAGCACATCTGATAAAATCTCATTCCATACCGTTTGATATAAGGCGTCTTTCATTGACGCGGATCGGGATGCGCATTAGGCCCGACGCATGACCTCGCTTCCGCCCCTCCCGCTCCAGTCGGCGATCGCCGTCGCCGCATCGGGACAGGTCAGGCGCGGCCCCAAGCCCAAGCTTTCGGCCGAGCACTGGTTTATCGCGGCGCTTGAAATGCTCGCGGTGGGCGGGATCGATTCGGTGCGGGTCGAGCTGATCGCCGAGAAGCTCGGCGTGACCAAGGGCATGTTCTATACGCGCTTCGAGACGCGCGACGTCTTTCTCGAGGCGATGATCGATTACTGGCGCCAGCGCACCACGACAGGCCTCGTGGCCGAGCTCGGCTCGATGGACGCCACGCCCGAGGCGCGGCTCGAGCGGCTTTTCGCGATCTCGCAGATGGACCGCGCACGGACGGGCTCGCTGATCGAACTCGCGATGCGGACATGGGCGCTCACCGACGAGCGCGCGGCGCGTGCGCTCGCCGAGATCGACCGCCACCGCCTCGCCTGGTTCGAATCGGTTGTCGCCGCGAGCGGCGTTCCTGCCGAAGAGGCCAGGGCGCGCGCCTTCCTCATCTACAGCTATGTCATTTGCGACACGATCCTGCCCGGGAATCGCGATGCGATGCGGGATGCGTGCCGCGCCTTTCTGGTTCAGCCGGCGCGCTGACGCGCACGAAAATTGCGCACGCGCGACGGCGTGGCCCGCTTGCCCCAAAAAACACGCGCGAACGTCGCCAAAAAATTGCTCCCCCGGTTGACGGTAGGGAAAGCATCGGGAATGACGCCACTCCTATGGCCTGCCAGACCCTGCTCCTCTTCGGCGCGACCGGCGATCTTGCCCGGCGCATGCTCCTTCCCTCACTCTATGCGCTTCATGCCGACGGGTTGATCGCGGATTGCCTCCAGATCGTCGGCACCGCGCGCAGCGAGCTCGACGATGCAGGCTATCGCGATTTCGCGAAAAAGGCGCTCGAGGAATTCCTTCCCGCCGATCGCAAGAATGGGGATTTGCTAGGATCTTTCCTCGACCGGCTCCTGTACCAGCCGCTCGACGCTTCGAAGCCCGACGGCTTTCCGGCGCTCGCCGAAAAGATCGGCGACACTTCGGGCGGCATCGCGATCTTCCTGTCGACCGCCCCCTTCCTGTTCGAACCCACCATTGCCGGTCTCAAGGCCGCGGGCCTCGCGGGCGACAATGTCCGGATCGGGCTTGAAAAGCCCCTTGGCACCGATCTCGCCTCGTCGCGCGAGATCAACGATGCGGTCGCCGCGGCCTTCCCCGAGGAACGCACCTTCCGCATCGACCATTATCTGGGCAAGGAAACCGTCCAGAACCTGATGGCGCTGCGCTTTGCCAACATGATGTTCGAGCCGCTGTGGAACGCCAACGGCATTGATCATGTCCAGATCACCGTTTCGGAGACCGTCGGCCTCGAAGGTCGGGTCGGCTTTTACGACGGCGCCGGCGCGCTCAGGGACATGGTGCAGAACCACATGCTCCAGCTCCTCGCGCTCGTGGCGATGGAACCCCCCGCCGACCTCAACGCAACCGCGGTCCGCGACGAGAAGGTCAAGGTGCTGCGTTCGCTCCGGAAAATAGATTCTGACAGCGCTGCCACACACACCGTGATCGGACAGTACGGCCCCGGCGCGAGCAAGGGCGAGGCGGTGCCCGGCTATACGCAGGAACTCGGCAAGGCTTCGGACACCGAGACCTTCGTCGCGATCAAGGCATTTGTCGACAACTGGCGCTGGCAGGGCGTGCCCTTCTATCTGCGCACGGGCAAGCGCCTGCCCAACCGCCAGTCGGAGATCTTCATCCAGTTCAAGAAGGTGCCGCATTCGATCTTCGCCAATCGCGGCGGACGGCTCACCGCCAACAAGCTCGTCATCCGCCTCCAGCCCGAGGAATATATCCGCCTGCTCGTGATGGCGAAGGAACCCGGGCTCGACCGTGAGGGTATTACGCTGCGCGAGGTGCCGCTGGATCTGTCGCTCACCAGCGCCTTTGCCAGCACGCGGCGGCGGATCGCCTATGAGCGGTTGCTGCTCGACCTGATCGAGGGCGATCCGACGCTGTTCGTCCGTCGCGACGAAGTCGAGGCGCAGTGGGAATGGGTCGATGCGATCCGCGCCGGCTGGGCCGCGAACGGGATGACGCCGAAGGAATATGGCGCGGGAAGCTGGGGCCCATCGGCCGCGATCGCGCTGACGGAACGTGATGGAGTTAGCTGGCATGATTGAGGCCGAATTCTGGGACTATGAAGACGCCGACGAATGGGCCGAGGCGATCGCCGGTGACATTGCCTTCATCATCGAAAGCGCGCTCGATGCGCGCGGCCAGGCGCTTGTCGCCTTCCCCGGCGGCAAGACCCCCGCGCCCGTTTTCGAAAAGCTCGCGCAGAAGAAGCTGCGCTGGAAGAGCGTGACGATCATCCCCACCGACGACCGCCTTGTCGCGGTCGACAGCCCGATGAGCAATGTCGCGAGCATCGCACGCGCATTCCTGCCGCTTGGCGCGCGCGTTCTGCCGATCGGCAGCGAGAATCCTGACCACAAGCTCGCGGGCAACGCAGCGGATGCGCGGCTGCAGGATCTCCACTGGCCGATCGATCTCGTCTGGCTCGGCGTCGGTACCGACGGCCACACCGCCTCGATCTTCCCCGGCCCCGATCTCGATGAGGCGCTGAACGGCCCCAAGGCGCGCCGGGCACTCGGCGTCATGCCCGATCCGTTGCCCCCCGAAGCGCCCGTCGCGCGCGTGACATTGAGCCGCGCCTCGATCCTGTCGGCACGCACCATTTTAATCGCGATCACGGGCAAGGAAAAGCGCAAGGTGCTCGAAAAGGCCATCGCCGACGGCCCCAGCTCCAGCGTCCCCGTCGGCCGTGTGCTCGCCGACGCCGAACAACCCATCGACATCCACTGGCTCGACGCATGACCAATCTTCATTCCGAAATCGCAGCGGTCACCGACCGGATCATCGAACGGTCGAGAAAGGGCCGCACCGCCTATCTCGAGCTGATCGACCGCGAGCGCCAAAAGGGCGTCCATCGCCCGACGCTGTCGTGCGGCAATCTCGCGCATGGCTTCGCGGCTGCGGGCGATGACAAGGCTGTCATCCGCGGTGGCAAGGCGATGAACATCGGCATCGTCACCGCCTATAATGACATGCTCTCGGCGCATCAGCCCTATGGCCGCTACCCCGAGCAGATGAAGGTTTTCGCGCGCGAAAAGGGCGCAACCGCGCAGGTCGCGGGCGGCGTTCCCGCGATGTGCGACGGCGTGACGCAGGGCCAGCTCGGCATGGAGCTGTCGCTGTTCAGTCGCGACAACATCGCGATGGGCACCACGATCGCGCTCAGCCACGGCATGTTCGAGGGCGCGACGCTGCTCGGCATCTGCGACAAGATCGTCCCCGGCCTGCTGATCGGCGCGCTGCGCTTCGGCCATCTGCCGACGATCCTGATTCCCGCCGGCCCGATGCCCTCGGGCCTCGCCAACAAGGAAAAGCAGCGCGTCCGCCAGCTCTATGCCGAGGGCAAGGTGGGCCGCGACGAACTGCTCGAGGCCGAGGCCGCCAGCTACCACGGTGCGGGCACCTGCACCTTCTACGGCACCGCCAATTCCAACCAGATGATGATGGAGATGATGGGGCTTCACGTCCCCGGCGCCGCCTTCATCAATCCGGGTACGAAGCTGCGGCAGGAGCTGACGCGCGCCGCGGTCCACCGTGTCACAGAGATCGGCTGGGACGGCGGCGACTATCGTCCGATCGGCCACTGCGTCGACGAAAAGGCGATCGTCAATGCGGCGATCGGCCTACTTGCCACGGGCGGCTCGACCAACCACGCGATCCACCTTCCCGCGATCGCGCGCGCCGCCGGAATCATCATCGACTGGGAGGATATGGACCGCCTCTCCGCGGTGGTCCCGCTCGTGGCGCGTGTCTATCCCAACGGCGCGGGCGACGTGAACCATTTCCACGCCGCCGGCGGCATGGGCTTCGTCATCCGAGAACTGCTCGCCGCCGGGCTGCTCCACCGCGACATCCTGACCGTGTGGACAGGCGGGCTCGAGCCCTATGGGCAGGAGCCGACGCTGGAGAACGAGACGCTCGACTGGATCGACGCGCCCGCCGAGACACGCGACGACACCATGCTCCGCGCGCCCGCGGAAGCCTTCCGTGCCGATGGCGGCATGCGGCTGCTCAAGGGCAATCTCGGCCGCGCGATCATCAAGACCAGCGCGGTCGATGAATCGCGCTGGACGATCGAGGCACCATGCCGCGTGTTCTCCGATCAGGATACGGTGCTGAAGGCCTTCAAGGCGGGCGAGCTCGAGCGTGATGTTGTGGTCGTCGTCCGCTTTCAGGGACCGCAGGCCAACGGCATGCCCGAGCTCCACAAGCTCACCCCGCCGCTCGGCGTGCTGCAGGACAAGGGCTTCAGGGTCGCGCTCCTCACCGATGGCCGCATGTCGGGCGCGTCGGGCAAGGTACCCGCGGCGATCCACCTGACCCCCGAAGGCTGGTGCGGCGGCCCCATCGCGCTGCTGCGCGACGGCGATATCGTCCGCATCTCCGCAGAAACCGGCGAGGTCGAGGCGCTGGTCGATGAAGACATCTGGGAAGCCCGCAAGCCGGCCCCGCGTCCCACTATCGAAATGGGCACCGGCCGCGAGCTCTTCGCGCTGATGCGCCATTCGGCCGACGAGGCGGAACGCGGCGGCTCTGCCATGCTGGCGCTTGCCGGACTGTGACCCCCTCAAACCCCTTCCTGTCATTCCCGCGAAAGCGGGAATCCAGACGATGACTGGCGTCCGCGCGGACGTCTCTGGATCCCCGCCTGCGCGGGGATGACACCAAAGCAGGAGTTCCTGACGCAATGAAGCCCATCGAAACCATCATGCGCACCGCGCCCGTCATCCCGGTGTTGGTGATCGAGGATATCTCGCATGCGCGCCCGATCGCCGAGGCGTTGGTCGCGGGCGGGTTGAAGGTGCTCGAAGTCACGCTGCGCACCGAATGCGCGCTCGACGCGATCAAGGAGATGGCGAAGGTCGAGGGCGCGATCGTCGGCGCGGGTACCGTGCTCAATCCCGATGACCTCAACGCGGCGATCGACGCGGGTTCGCAGTTCATCGTTTCACCGGGTCTTACCGACAGGCTCGGCAAGGCCGCGGTCGACAGCGGCATCCCCTTCCTTCCCGGCACCGCCAATGCGGGCGACGTGATGCGCGGGCTCGACATGGGGCTGACACACTTCAAGTTCTTCCCCGCCATGGCCAATGGCGGCACCCCCGCGCTCAAGAGCCTGACCGCGGTGTTCGGCAATTGCCGCTTCTGCCCGACGGGCGGCATCTCCGAGGCTACCGCGGCCGAATGGCTGGCGATCGATCAGGTGCTCTGCGTCGGCGGCAGCTGGATCGTGCCCAAGGGCGTGCCCGATGTCGCGGCGATCACCGCCAATGCGAAGGCGGCCGCGCGGCTCGGCTGAACTCGCTCGCCTTCGCGCCGGCTGGGCCGCGCTCTGGCCGCAAATCCTATGGAATCCATATGCCGGGCACGCTCCACTCGTCTTGAGCCAAAATGCCCACCAGCCCTAACTCCATGCGGCCAATGCCAATTGTGGAGTATATTATGGCTGCCCGCTCGGTTCTCACCCTGAATTCGCGTCGCAAACCGGGGACGCATGACGAAATCGCACGCGCCTATGACAGTGCCGGCGTGCACTACCTTACCTATGCCGACGGCCCGGCGCGCGACCTGTTCGATTTCGGCGGCCGCTACTCCTATGGCGACCGCAGGATCTGGACTGCGATCGAGGCGCGGCTTGTTGCGTTCGCCGAGGCAGGTTGCGAGACGCTGCGTGTGCTCGACGTCGGCTGCGGTCCCGGCACCTGGCTGCGCCGCATCGTCGTGCGCGCCTGGGCGCTCGGCATCCCCCGTATCGAGGCGCGCGGCTTCGACATTTCGGGCGAGCAGATCGCGATCGCACGGATGCGTGCCAACGACCTGCGCGACTATAAGGGCGTGCGCCTACGCTTCGAGACCGCCGACGTCACCCATCCGTTGCCCGAGGCGACGGGCTCGGTCGATCTCTGCCTGTGCCTGAACGGCGTGCTCAACCATGTCGAGATGGAGCGCCAGCCCGCAGTCGCCGTCGAGCTCACGCGCATCACGCGCGGCGCGCTGCTGGTGAGCGTGCGGACCGTGGGCAGTCTGCCCTCGATCTTCGTCGACCATGTCGAGCGCGCAGCCGCATTCCGTCAGGATCATCGCGCCAACCGCCTCGAGATCGATCTGCGCGATGGGCGGCATATCGAATTCAGCTCGCACCTGTTCACGGCGCGCGAACTCGAGGGGCTGTACGCACCACGCATCGGCATCACGCGCCTCTGCGGACTTGACCTTTTCCACAGCCGCTTCGCCCCTGATCCGCGCTGGAATCCCGAGGAAGGCGCCGAGGCTGACGGCTTCCACATAGATCTCGAAAAGCTGGAGCAGTGCTACAGCACCGATCCGCACTTCATCGACCATGCGACGCATCTGCTGATGCTCGCCGAGCCGGACAGCATGGCTGAACGCTGAGCCGGAATGCGCGCCGCCCGGATACCTGGGTCAGGCGTGGCGCGCGTCATCCCGGGTGCGAGACATCACGCTTGTTATACGACTGTATAAAAAACTGGGGCTCGCTCTTGCCAAGCGGGGGCGAATGGCGGCAAGCAGCGGGAAACCGTATCCATCCGAAAGGACCCGCGCCCATGAAAACCCGCGCCGCCGTCGCGTTCGAGGCAAAGAAGCCGCTCGAAATCGTCGAACTCGATCTTGAGGGACCCAAGGCCGGCGAAGTGCTGGTCGAGATCATGGCGACGGGCATCTGCCATACCGACGCCTATACGCTCGACGGTTTCGACAGCGAGGGGATCTTCCCCTCGGTCCTCGGCCATGAGGGCGCGGGCGTGGTGCGCGAGGTGGGCGCGGGCGTGACCTCGGTCAAGCCCGGCGATCACGTCATCCCGCTCTACACCCCCGAATGCCGCAAGTGCAAAAGCTGCCTCAGCGGCAAGACCAATCTGTGCACCGCGATCCGCGCGACGCAGGGCAAGGGGCTGATGCCCGACGGCACCACGCGCTTTTCCTACAAGGGCCAGCCGATCTACCATTATATGGGCTGTTCGACCTTCTCGAACTTCACCGTGCTCCCTGAGATCGCGGTGGCGAAGATCCGCGAGGACGCGCCCTTCCAGACGAGCTGCTATATCGGCTGCGGCGTCACCACGGGCGTGGGCGCGGTGGTCAACACCGCCAAGGTCCAGGTCGGCGAAAAGGTGGTCGTCTTCGGGCTTGGCGGCATCGGCCTCAACGTCATCCAGGGCGCCAGGATGGTGGGCGCGGACGTCATCGTCGGTGTCGACATCAACCCCGACCGCGAGGAATGGGGCCGCCAGTTCGGCATGACGCACTTCATAAATGGCAAGGGCAAGTCGCGCGAGGATGTGATCGCGGAGGTTCTGGCGCTCACCGACGGCGGCGCCGATTACAGCTTCGACGCGACGGGCAATACCGAGGTGATGCGCACCGCGCTCGAATGCTGCCATCGCGGCTGGGGCGAGAGCATCATCATCGGCGTCGCCGAGGCGGGCAAGGAGATCGCGACGCGGCCCTTCCAGCTCGTCACTGGCCGCGTGTGGAAGGGCACCGCGTTCGGCGGCGCCAAAGGCCGCACCGACGTGCCGAAGATCGTCGACTGGTACATGAACGGCAAGATCGCGATCGATCCGATGATTACGCACGTTCTCAGTCTCGAAGAGATCAACAAGGGCTTTGACCTGATGCACGCGGGCGAGAGCATCCGCAGCGTCGTCGTGTATTGAGCGAAGGTCGAGACTACGCACCGTCGTCACCCTGAACTTGTTTCAGGGTCCATGAACACGGACCGCGCAAGACTTGACGATGCGGTGTTCATGGATGCTGAAACAAGTTCAGCATGACAATAGAAGGTTCCATCGGAACCGCACAAAAAGGAGGGATGCCATGTTTTCGCACGTGATGATCGGCGCCAACGACGTCGAAAAGTCCAAGGCCTTTTATGACGCCACCCTGGGCGCGCTCGGCGCGAAGCCCGGCCGCGTAGACCCCAAGGGCCGCGTGATGTATGCGCACAATGGCGGACTGTTCATGATCACCAAACCGATCAATGGAGAGCCCGCCTGCTTCGCCAATGGCGGCACGATCGGCTTTGCTGCGGGCTCACCCGAGCAGGCCGATGCGTGGCACGCCGCGGGCATCGCCCATGGCGGAACGGCCTGCGAAGACCCGCCGGGCATGCGCGAGGGCGGCTTCGGCAAACTCTATCTCGCCTATCTGCGCGATCCCGCAGGCAACAAGATCTGCGCGATGCACCGCCCGGAACAGTGACGGTGACGACATTTGATCTCGCCCCCTTTGATGGGGGAGAGATACGCAGCCTTGGCCTTGCGCAGCGAGGGCTAGGCGCAGTTGAGAGGGGGTGAGGTTCAGCGCGGAGCGCTATGCCAAACATCACCCCCACCCAACCC
>NZ_JBYSXE010000059.1:0-25803 GCF_058781925.1 Sphingobium sp. FW306-1B-F04DB
CGCCCCATCTGCGCCCCCCATCATCGCAATGGAGATTAGCACATCAGCACGTTTTTACACAGTCTGGACCCATTGCGAACATCAACGCGTCTACGTTCTGCGCACTCGACCGAGGTGATCCAAGGCCTCTGGTCGCTTCACGCGTCCGATCATGGATTGCCGTCAGCTCCAGCGTCAGATTCTAATTGCAAATCAGCCATCTCGTACAGCGGGCGGATTTCGATCTCGCTCGGTCCCGGCATAGGATTGGGGCAGCGCTTCACCCAGGCGACCGCCTCGTCCATGTCCTTGACTTCCCAGAGCCAGAAGCCGGCGACCAGCTCGCGGGTTTCGGCGAAAGGGCCGTCGATGACCGTGCGGCCGGGACCATCGAACGCGATGCGCTTGCCCTGCGAGGAGGGCTTGAGGCCATCGGCATCGCGCAGGATGCCGGCATCGCGCAGCTCGTCGTTAAATCTGCCCATCGCCTCCATCATCTCCATCGTCTCGGGCGTGGGAACAAAGCCCTTTTCGCTGTCCTCGGTCGCCTTCACCAACACCATCACACGCATCGTCTGTCTCCTTGCTTGAGCCGGCTCATCGGCCTGGCATCGGAACGACGAACGGGGTTTTCGGAAATCGACATCGCCCTGCAAATTTTTTTCGAGGGTTGAGGCGCAGGGCGCGATAACCGAGATTGGTCGAAAGCCGACCACATCTCTACCCGGCAGCCAGGTAGCTGTCGGGCCGCGCCAGCGTCAGCAGATTGAGTCCCGCCACCTTTGCACGTTCCAGCGCAAGGCTCGTTGGCGCCGAAATCGTCGCCAATGCCGGACACCCTGCCAGCACCGCCTTCTCGACCAGTTCATAGGAGCAACGCGCGGTCAGCAGTGCGAAGCCCCCATCCCAGCCGAGTCCTGCGCGCAGCATCGCGCCGATGAGCTTGTCGAAGGCGTTGTGACGCCCGACATCCTCGCGCACCAGCCGGATCGTGCCGTCCGCGCCGCAGAGCGCCGCGCCATGCACCGCGCCCGTCACGTGGTTGAGCGGTTGATACTCTCCCAGCGTCGCTAGCGAAGCAAACACAGCCTCGCGCTCGGGCGCCTTGCCCGCCACCTTGGGCAGCGGGCGGAGCGCCTGCTCCAGATTCTCGATCCCGCACAGCCCACAGCTCGATTCCGACACGCGGTGCCGCACGCGATCCACCACCAGCCCCGCGCGCGCCTCTGCGAGCTGGATGCGCAGGATCGTGCCGTTGCCGGTGTCATGGGCGTCCACGTCAACAATATCCGCCGCGCTATCGATCAGCCGCTCGGACAGCGCAAAGCCATAGGCGAAATCGGCCAGGTCGGCTGGCGTCGCCATCATCACCGCATAGCCCAGACCATTGAACTCGACTGCGACAGGATGCTCGACCGCGACGTTGCGATCGGCCGCGCGCACGGCGCCATCCGCGCCGATGGCCGTGAAATGCGTTGCGATGCTGGCGGTGGTTGTCATGCCGAAGGTGTCGCGCAAAGCGCGCGCGCCGACAAGCACTTGCCAAGGCGCGGGTAGCGGGTCCACATCGCAACGACAATCCGGGGGAGCCGCATGACCACCACCAACAGCGCCGCGCCGTCCCGTCTTCTGACGCTCGATGCGATCCGTGGGCTTGCGGTGATGGGCATATTGTTGATGAACGTCATCGCCTTCACCATGCCCGAACAGGCCTATATCAACCCTCTTGCCTGGGGCGGGACGCGCGCGATCGACCTCGGCGTCTGGGCGGCCAATTTCGTGCTGGTCGACGGCAAGATGCGTGGGCTCTTCTCGCTGCTCTTCGGCGCCAGCATGCTGCTCGTGATTGAACGCGCCGAGGTGAAGGGCGAGGATGGCGGCAAGGTGCATGCGCGGCGCATGGTGTGGCTGCTGCTCTTCGGCCTCGCGCACTATTACCTGATCTGGTTCGGCGACATCCTCGTGCTCTACGCGGTCGTTGGCTGCGTCGCCTATCTGTTCAGCCACCGCGAACCGATGAACCTCATCAAATGGGGCATCATCTTCATCGCAATCAGCTTCTTCCTCTGGGCATTCCTCTGGCTGATGATGTTGATGATGCAGGTCGCGGCGAGCCAGCCCGACGCCTCGTCCGAGGCGATCAGGAGCTTCACGGAGATGCAACAGGGCCTTGGCGCCCCCGGCAGCCCCGCGATCGCCGGGGAGACCGCGGTCTATCGCGGCGGCTATGCCGAAATCCTCGCCTATCGCACGGGCGACCGCGTCACGGGGCCGCTGCTGATGATCCTGATGTCGGGCATCGAGACGCTGGGGCTGATGCTGCTCGGCATGGCGCTCCAGAGGAACGGCTTCCTGACGGGGCAATGGGCGTCCCGTGACTATCTGAAGACCGCTCGCCGCCATTATCTGATCGGCCTGCCGCCGATGATCCTGCTCGGCCTGTGGTGCTTCGCCAGCGGCTTCGATCCGCTGACCGTCTTCGGCGCGGTGTTCGTCTGGGCAGCGCCGTTTCGCATCGTGCTCGTGATAGCGCATGCCGCGCTCGCCATCTGGCTGCTCCAGCGCTTTGCAGGCAGCCCGATCGTCGCGCGCATCGCCGCCGCGGGCCGCGCGGCCTTCACCAACTATCTCGGCACCAGCCTCATCATGACGACGCTCTTCTACGGCTACGGTCTCGGCCTGTTCGGCCACGTCTCGCGCGCGGGCGTCTATCCGTTCGTGCTTGCGGTCTGGGCACTGATGCTGCTCTGGTCGAAGCCTTGGCTGGACCGTTTCGCCTATGGCCCCTTCGAATGGCTCTGGCGTTCGCTGGCACGCGGTGCGCTTCAGCCGATGCGAAAAGCGACGAATCCCCACTAAAGTCTATTGCGATCCATTATCACTAGCCTTATCTGCGAATCATTATCGGAGGATTCGCCTTGGTCGTCTGCATCTGTAATGCCATCCGGGAAAAGGATCTGCGCGAGACGGTGCGCAGTGGTGGGGGCACCAATACATGCACGGCCTATGCCACGCTCGGCCGCCGGACGCGCTGCGGACAATGCATCCCGTTTGCGCAAAGCATTATCAAATCCGAGCTTGCGACCGCCTGACAATAGCGACTGCACTCGCTGAATAAACCGCAGAAATCCGCCATTTTTTTGCTTCACTGACCGCCGTTTGAGGCGTATATTCGCGCTTTCCCGACAGAGGAGCGTACAGTGAAGGGCGATACCAAGGTCATCGAATATTTGAACGAGGCGCTCAAGAATGAGCTGACCGCGGTGAACCAGTATTGGCTCCACTACCGCATGCTCGACAATTGGGGCGTCACCAGGCTCGCCGAGTTCGAACGCCATGAATCGATCGACGAGATGAAGCACGCGGACAAGCTGTCGGAGCGCATCTTCTTTCTTGAAGGCCTCCCCAATTTCCAGCTGCTCGGACGCCTCAAGATCGGCGAGACCGTCGAGGAGATCCTCAAGGCCGACCTTGCGCTGGAGAATGAGGCGATCCCGCTGCTGCGCGACGGCATCGCGCATTGCGAGAGCGTGCGCGACTATGTCAGCCGCGATCTGCTCGCCGAGATCCTCGAAAATGAGGAAGAGCATGTCGACACGCTCGAGAAGCAGTTCGACATGATCGAACGCATGGGACTGCAGAACTATATCCAGCTGCAGTCGTCGCCGACTGAAGAGGATTAATCGGCGGACAGTATTGGCGACGCGAGCACACGGTCCAGCGCCTCGTGCATCGCGTCGCGAAACGCGGGTTGCTGATAGATGTCGTTGTGGCCCGCACGCGGGATCGTGCGCATGAGCACAAGCCGTGGAACGGCGCGCGCGAGCGCTGCGGTACGTTCAGCGGGGATCAGCCTGTCACGTTCGCCCGCGATAAGCGCAACTGGAACGTGCACGCCGGCAAGATCGCGCGCAGGATCAAGCCTGTGGCGAAACAGCAGCCGGACTGGCAGCCACGGATACTGCCGGGCGGCCACCTCGGTCAGTGAATCGAAAGGCGTGACAAGGATCAGGCCGTCGAGCGGGCGGTGCGCCGCAAGCGAGGCAGCGACGCCGCCGCCGATGCTGAATCCTGCCGGCACGATGCGCGCACCGCTGAAACGATCGCGCACGAAATCGAAGATCAGCGGCGCGTCGGCCTTCAGCGCCGCTGCGCTCGGGCTCCCCTCGCTCGGCGCGTAGCCGCGATAATGGAAGACGATGATATCGGCTTGGGGAAAGAGATTGTGGAGATAATCCGCAGCGTCATTCGCGTTCCATCCATTGCCGCCGAACCCGAGCAGCACATGCCGCGCGGGTCCGCCTTGCGCGGGCGCAATGTGCACGCCCTGCAGCATTTCGCCAGAACTGGCGCGCAACTTGAGCATCTCCGCCGACGCCGGCAGCGGAACAGCCGCAGCCATGGCGCCCCTCGGGAACAGCAGCCAGGTTTGCGCGAAGAAAACCAGCACGAGCGCCGCTGCGTACAGCGTCACCAGAATCAGCGCGATTTTCAGCCACATCGCGTTGTTCTAGCATGCGTGGCCACGTGATCTATGCGGGGGCTTCAGATCCGGCCGAAACCCTGATTGGTGATCGCCGGCCGAACTGGCGCTGGAGAATGAGGAGATCCCGCTGCTCCGCGACGGCATCGCACATAATACAGTGCTGATTGCGCTTTCCTTTTTCTCCAGACGATGAAATGTGATCAGCGTCGAAATCGGGGAATGAATGCACGTATCCTTGAGGGGCGGCACCGCATCGCGGTGCCTAATGATCATCTGTCTGCTTGCCGTGACGAATTGCGGAGGGGGTGGGGGTTCGGGAGGATCCGGTTCGACGCCTTCGCCAAATCCGCTCCCGACTCCAACGCCTACTCCCACACCGACAGGAACTCGATTCACGGCGTCGGGGATAGGTTCGCTGGCGGCAATCGTTTACATCGACAACAACGGCAACGGCAGCTTCAACGATGCCGTCGACGGGAGGGTGCAAACCAGCTTGTCCGGCGAGTTCGGGCGCGGCGTGCCGGGAAGCCTGAATCCCGCAGCGGGCCAGCCACCGGCGGCACCCAATGTGCGCATGATGGTCAGCGGCTTCGACGTCGCGACAGGAGTCGGCGTCGGTGTGACCGCTCCCTTGGGTGCGACTGTGTTCTCACCATTGACGACATTGATCGATTACGCCGGCAGCCAGGAAATCGTTCGCCAGGGCCTGGGGCTGAACAGTGGTCCCGCGCCGCTGCGCGCAACGACGGACCTTCTGCATTTCGACGCGGCGCAACAACTGGGAAATGCCGATCCGGCCATAGCCCAGGACGCGGCCCGGATCGCGTCGGCAAATTTCAAGGTGGTGGCGCTTGCCACTCTTCTGACCCCCTTTCAAGGGGATCCGATCGATTGGTCGGGCGCCTCGCCCGAAGCGATCCGCTACATCGCCGAAGTGATCAAGGAAACGGGAAGCGGGAATCTCGAAGACAAGACCGTCATCTTGGCGATCCTGAAAAAGAGCCCGCACATTCATCCGCCGGCTGAAAACATGGACACCATTGCTGGTTTGATCACTCAATATATGGCGTTCACGCCTCCACTGATCAGCAATCACGAGACCGCCTTTCGCTACAGCATCGCATTTCGCTTCTACATCATGGCCGAGGTCAGGCGCTTGTTCAGCTCGGTCTCGGCGACCGATCTGCAGAGGGCACGAAATATCAACCACGCAACGATACTGGATGCGTTCGAGAAATTGACGAATACGTCAAGGCCGATCGTAGAACCGCGCTACTTCGCGGTGCCGGACTATCGTGAAATGTACACGTCAAACATAATGACGCTGTCAAAGTGCTCTGAATTTCCCGAGGTGGGCGACATAGTGAGGCCGGGCGAGATATACCGGTGGTTGCCTTCTTGTAACGACGTATCCTTCGCCGGCTTTTTTGGCTCGGCGCGCGATACCTACAGGACGATTTCGGTGTCCACGGACACGTCGAATTCGCTCAAGATTTCGGTGAGGCTGAACGACAAGGGCCGGGTCGAGATTGATCCCGTCGATGGCTTCGTCGGCTATGCCTTCTTTGACTATGTGGGGCGAAACGGCAGCGAGGAATCTTCGTCGCGCGTGCATGTCCGCATCTTGCCGGATCCCTAAGCGACCGTCGCGGAAGGATATTTCCCTAGAACCGGACGTGACCGGGTCGCTTGAGCATCTGCGCCAGGCAGTCGACCGCCCACCGGCCGTCCTCAGATCCGGCCGAAACCCTGATTGGTGATCGCCGGCTTCTTGCCGAAGGCGGGCCGGCGTTCGACGAGCGGGTTGCACTCGCGTTCGAGCAGCGCGAGCGTCGCCTCGAAGGTCGGGCGGAGCTGTACGACCTGCTGGAGTACCTCGTCGGGCGCCTCATGCGTCTCGACGCAGCGGCGCGCCACCGCCTCGATCTGCTCGGCGAGCACCGACAGCGGCTCGGCGCCGAACTGGCGCGACTCGCCTTTGAGCGTATGCGCGGGCAGGATCAGCGCCGTCGCGTTCTTCGCGCGCATCGCTTCCTCGATCGCGGCGACCGACTTGGTGCCGTCCTCGCGGAAATAGCCGAGAATCCGGATGAAATCCGCACCTAGTTCCTGCCGCGCGGCAAGAAAGGCCGGCCAATCGACGAGAGTCTGATCCACCTGGGTCACGAAACCCGATCCTCCAGCACCTGAAACACTTGTTCCCAAGGCCAAAAATAGCGCGGGGCAGTAAACAGACCGTTGACGCGTCAGGTTAGGATTTCGAAACCCGGACCGATCGCGGTGTCGACGGGAGTGACCGACCAGCCGCGTTCCTCGGCCAGTGCGGCAATTTCGCCGGGCGCGATCGGATCATCAGCCACGATGCGGAGGGTGGCCCCCGCGCCCGTCTCGCGTGCCGCGCGCGCCAGCCGCAGCACGGGCCAGGGGCAGCGCATCCCGCGCGCGTCGACCAGCGGCGGCGTCATTTCCCGTAGGGGTTCTTGGGCGCCCTCAGCGTCAGCCGCACGGGCACCGCGCCGAAGCCCAGCTCGCGGCGGATGCCGTTTACCAGATAGCGGCGATAGCTTTCGGGCAGTTGGTCGACACGCGTGCCGAACAGCACGAAGCCCGGCGGTCGGGTCTTGGCCTGCGTCACATAACGCAGCTTGATCCGCTTGCCGCCCGGGGCGGGCGGCGGATTGGCCTCGATCGCGCGCTCGAACCAGCGGTTGAGCTGGCCCGTCGAGACACGCTTGGACCATGCCTCGCGCGTTTCGAAGGCGACGTCGATCATCTGGTCGATGCCCTTGCCCGTCGCCGCGGACACCGCGATCAGCGGCACGCCCTTCACCTGCGCCAGTCCCTCGTCCAGCGCCTTGCGTATGCCCTGGAACAGGCTCGAGGGGTCTTCGGCCACGTCCCATTTGTTGATCGCGATGACGAGCGCGCGGCCTTCCTCAAGCACGCGATCGGCGATCTTGAGATCCTGCGCCTCGAGCCCCAGCGTCGCGTCGAGCAGCAGTACCACGACCTCCGCGAAATCCACCGCGCGCAGCGCGTCGGCGACCGACAGCTTTTCGAGCTTGTCCTGGACCTTCGCCTTCTTGCGCATCCCTGCGGTGTCGATCAGCCGAAGCGGGCGCGTACCTTCGCCGTGCGGCCATTCGAGGTCGACCGCGATCGAATCGCGTGTGATCCCGGCCTCGGGCCCGGTGATCATCCGGTCCTCGCCAAGGATGCGGTTGACCAGGGTCGACTTGCCCGCATTGGGACGCCCGACGATCGCGAGCTTCAGGGGACCGTTCTCGGCATCCTCCTCCTCGTCCTCTTCGTCTTCGTCGCGATCGATATGCGGCAGCAGCGCCTCGAACAGATCGGCAACGCCCTCGCCATGCTCGGCGGAAAGCTGGACGGGATCGCCAAAGCCCAGCTCGAGCGATTCGAGCACGCCCGTCTCGCCCGCACGTCCCTCGGCCTTGTTGGCGACAAGGATGACCGGTGTCGTGCTCCCGCGCAGCCAGCGCGCGATTTCGGCATCGAGCGGGACGATCCCTGCGCGCGCGTCGATCAGGAACAGCGCGACATCGGCCTCGGCAACCGCAGCCTCGGTCTGCACGCGCATGCGGCCGGGAAGGCTCTGCGGATCCTCGTCCTCGAAGCCCGCGGTGTCGAACAGGCGAAAATCGAGGCCGAGCAGATTCGCCTCGCCCTCGCGCCGGTCGCGGGTCACGCCGGGCAGGTCGTCGACCAGCGCAAGTTTCTTGCCGACCAGCCGATTGAACAGCGTCGACTTGCCCACATTCGGCCGCCCGACGATGGCGACCACGGGCAATCTCCTGGCCATCTGGCCTTCTCCATAAGCAATCGAGGACGACCCGCCCAAAATGAGGCGGATCGTCCTCCCGATTCAACCAAATTGTCGCGAGGCCCGCGCCGCGATGGCGCCGGCCCGCATCAGCGCCAGGCGGTCAGCCGGCCGCTGTCATCGAGAATGTAGAGCGTGTTGTTGGCCACCACCGGGGGCAGGTCCACCGACGCCTTGAGCTCGCGCTGGCTCCGGATCGCGCCGTCGGCGGTCGCAACCTCGGCAAGTACGCCCTCGCTGCTCACCAGCACCAGCCGGTCGCCCGCGAGCACGGGCCCCTGCCAGCTGATCGGGCCCGCCTTCTTCTTGGGGTTCCGGTAACGCGGAAGTTCGGCCATCCAGCGCACCTTGCCGCTGACGCGCGACAGGCACAGCACCTTGGCCTCGTCGGTCACGACGAACACCCATTCGCCCGCAACCCAGGGGGTGGCGATTCCCGCGATGTTGATTTCCCAGAGGCGCTGCCCGGTCACCAGCTCGAGCGAGACCATGCGGCCACCCTGCCCGACCGCGAAGACGCGGCCCTGGTCGATCACCGGATCGGCGTCGATATCGGAGAGGATGCCCACCGCGGTCGCGATGCTGGTACGCGCAAGCGCGTCCTGCCACACTTCCTGGCCGTTCTCGTAGCGATAGGCGCTGAGTTCGCCCGAGGAATATCCCGCGACGACGGTGCCCTGCGCGATCGAGGGACTGGCGACGCCGAACACGCCCGCGGTCTCGAGTGTGCCCGAGCGCGCCCATTCCTGATTGCCGTCGCTCTGCCTCAGCGCGAAGATCTGGTTGTCCTGGCTCATCACATAGACATTGCCGTTGCCGACGCCCGGCGCACCGCGCAGCGGGCCGCCGGGGCGCTTCTTCCACACCTGCGCGCCCGTATCGGCCTTGAACGCCGCGACATCGCCGATGCCGTTGGTCGCATAGAGCATGCCATTGTCATAGCTGACGCCACCGCCGAACAGCGCCCCGACATTGCCCGTCAGCTCGCCCGTCCACCAGCTGCGTCCGCCCGCGACGTCCTTGGGGTCGCCAACCTGGACGGTCCAGACCTCGGCACCGCTCTGCGCGTCATAGGCACGCAGCTTGGCGCGGCTGTCGACCGCATAGACGCGGCCATTGGCGACGATCGGCGGCGAGGCGAGCCGCTCATATTTGCTGGTCCCCGCCATGTTCGCGGTCCAGGCTGGCGCCAGTGTCTCGCCGAGCGCCAGATTGCCCATCGACTTGGAGGCATTGCCCCCAGGCTGCGTCCATTCGGAATTGACCGCGGCCGATGGCAGCACCACCGCGACATCGGCGAGCGCAGGGTCGATCTCGACGCTCCGCTCGGCGGTCAGCACGGGAACGCGCTTGCCCACGGTGGGCGTCTTTGGCTTGGTGTCTTGACCACCCCCGAGAATGCTGCAGCCGCCCAGCAGAACCGCAGCAGCCGCAACCAGAACTCCATTCCTCACCAAGGTCATTCCTTCTTTTCCCCACGCGGTTCTGCAACCGCATCCACCCCCAATACGCCCGCCATCTGGACCGCGCGTGAACGGATCGATTCGGGCACGCCTTCATCCTTTGCAATTGCGGCGAAAAGCGGGCCCGCCAGATCGGGCTTGTTCATGTTGAGATAGGCGATAGCGACCATCTCGCCCGCCGACCCGAACCAGGGGCCACCTTCGACCGCGAGCGGCTTCAACCGCGTCACCACATCCTGAGGCTTCAGGCTGTCATATTCGGCGGCGGTCTGGCGGACGAGCGCCAGGTCGCGAAAAGGTTTGGCGATGCTGGTATCCTCGGCAACCGCCTTGTAGCCCGCAGCGGCGCCCTTGGTATCGCCCGCCTGCAGCTTCAGGCTTGCCTCGGTCAGTTTGGCGGTGGCGCGATAGCCGTCGATATCGCTTTCGGCGAGCGGCTTCAGCTTGGCAGCCGTGCCCGCCTGCCGCCCCGCCTCGAGATCGTCGAGAACCTGGATCAACTGCTCGCCCTCTGCCTCGGCCTGCTTGGTTTGCTGGTGGCTCCACCACAGCCAGCCGCCAAAGGCGGCGAGCGCGACGACCACCGCGACGATCGCGGCCTTGCCCCAGCGCCGGGCAGCGCTCGCGATCTGATCGCGGCGCAGTTCTTCGTCGACTTCGCGCAGGAAGGCTTCATTGCTCGGGGGCGTCGATGCCAAGGTCTATTCTCCGGATATGCAAATTGGCGCGGACATTAGCCGCGCGCGCCAAGAAACGAAAGCGCCTCAATCTTTGGGTTGATATGTCTGCTCCACGCCGGGAAATGCGCGGGTGCGCACCTCCTCGGCATAGCGTGTCGCAGCGTCCTCGATCCGCGTCGCCAGATCGTCATAGCGCTTCACGAAGCGCGCGGTGCGTTCGAACATGCCGAGCATGTCGTCGATCACCAGCACCTGGCCGTCGCATTGCGCCGACGCGCCGATTCCGATCACGGGGCAAGACACCTCGGCCGTCACCGCCCGGGCCAGTGGCTCGACCACGCCCTCGACGACCATTGAGAAAGCGCCCGCGTCCGCGATCGCGCGCGCGTCCGCGATGATCTTGGCGTGCTCGGCATTGGTGCGCCCGCGCGCGCCATAGCCGCCCAGCGCGTTCACCGCCTGCGGGGTCAACCCGATATGGCCGACCACCGGAATGCCGCGCGACGACAGGAAGTTGACGGTGGGCGCCATCGCCTCGCCGCCCTCGAGCTTGACCGCTGCCGCGCCCGTGTCGGCAAGCACCCGCGAGGCTGCGCGGAACGCGTCCTCGGGGCTCGCCTCATAGCTGCCAAAGGGCATGTCGACGACGACCACCGAATGATAGCTGCCGCGCACGACCGCCGCGCCATGCGCGATCATCATGTCGAGTGTCACGGGCAGCGTCGAGGGCAGGCCGTAGATCACCTGCCCGAGGCTGTCGCCTACCAGCAGCATGTCGCAATGCCTGTCGAGCAGCTGCGCCATACGCGCCGTATAGGCGGTGAGCATGACGATCGGATCGGCACCTTTACGCGCCTGGATCTGCGGCACCGTCATGCGCTTCATCGGCGCAGGCGTCGGATGCGCGCGGCTGGTCGAGGTGTCGAGCGTGTAGGTCGTGGACATGGCCGCCTCTTTAGCCGCTCAATCCCGCATCCGCCAGACCGCGGGTACATCGGTCGATGTTGCGCGCAGCGCCGCCTCGCCGCGACGGGGCGGGGCCGCCCGGCGGCGGGTGACGATATCCGCCCTTGCCCGTCGTACAAGCTTTGCTACATCGCAAGGCTAGCGTGCAGTAGGGCTGCGCCGGGTCGAACGAAGGCGAGTCATTGACAGGGCGGAATGGGGCAAGGGCGGGGCTGAACATCGCGCGCATGATCCTTGATGTGCCGACGCATCAGCGGCGGAGCATGGGACGATTGCTGGGTGTGATCGGCTTTGCAGGCATCCTCCTGCTCAACCTGACCCCCGCCCGCTATGCCGATTTCTTCCTCTACCTCGCCTTCTATATCCTGCTCTCGGCGGGTGCTGCGCTTTGCATCGGTTTTACCAGCCACCGTTTCCGGTTGAAGCGCGGTCCCGTCGAGGCGGAGCCCTTCGACTACGCGCCCTGGCTCGGCGTCGCCGCGCTGGTCACGGGGACGACGATCACCTCGTTCCTGATGTTTAAGCAGTTCGTCATGCCCCCGCGCGGCTTTCCGCTCGATCCCGCGCTCGCCGAGTTCGATCGCTGGCTGTTCCTCGGCCATGATCCGTGGATGGTCACGCACGGCCTCCTCGGCGGCTGGCCCGCCGCCAAGCTGCTCGACATCTGCTACACACAGTGCTGGTTCATCCTGATGTACTGCTTCCCCGCGATCGCGATCGCGCTCGCCAGAAGCTACGAGATTCGCCTGCGGCTCGTCAGCTGCTGGCTGGCGTCGTGGATCCTCATCGGCAGCGTCGCCGCCTGGATCCTCGGGTCCGCGGGTCCCTGCTATTACAATGCGCTGGTCGGTCCGGACGCCAATTTCGCGCTCCTCAATCAGCGGCTGGCAGAGCTGGGCCGAAGCGCCGAAGCCGCGGGCGTCACGATCCACACGCTCGGCTATCAGCCGCAACTGCTCTCCACCTTCCTCAACCCGCGGCTCGAGGCGGTGGGCGGCATCTCGGCGATGCCCTCGATGCACGTCGCGATGGCCGCGCTGTTCGCGATTGGCGGCTTCCAGATACGCCGCTGGCTAGGCTGGGTGATGACGGCATTTGCGGTCGCGATCTGGATCGGCTCGATCCATTTCGGCTGGCACTATGCGAGCGACGGCGTGATTGGCGCGGCGATGATGGTCGCGCTGTGGAAATCGACCGCACTGCTCACCCGCCGCCGCCCCGGTTGATCGCCCCGCATTGAAACATGCGCCCGATGGCAACGTCACTGCGCCCTTTGCGGCACATTGTCGGCGATGTCGTAATAGTCGCCCTTGTCAGCAACGAAAATGTGGACCGCCAGATGCGTCTCGGTGGGCGTATCGAACGCGCCCATCGCAACCGCGATGCTGTTTTTGAAGATCGGTTTCCAGAACAACGCCGATCCGCAGACTGAGCAGAAGCCGCGCTTCACCTTCTCCGACGACTGATACCAGGTCAACTTGTCCGCGCCGCTCAGCTTCAGTCGTGATTCGGGCAGGTCGGTGGATGCCCAGTAGTGGCCCGACACCTTGCGGCACATGCTGCAATGGCAGGCGTCGGGGCCATGCAATGCGTCATCGATCTCGAAACGCACCGCGCCGCAAAGGCATGATCCCCTGTGCATCATCGCATTCCCTTCGTTGTTCCGCACTATCGCAATGCCGCCAGCGCCTCTCCGGGATTGTCGCTGAAAACACCATCGACGCCCAGTCCGGTGAACAGCCGGATCTCGCCGGCCAGATCGCCCGGCGCGCGCGGATTGACGCCCCTGCGCATATCGGCGGGCAGGAAATAATTCTCGATACGAAAGGTCCAGACATGGACCTTGAGCCCGGCCGCGTGCGCGTCGGTCACGAAGCTGGTCGGGGTGCCGCGTGTGCCGAGCTTGCTTACCGGCACGATCAGCGACTTGGCGGGGCCGACGCCATCGGCATAGCCTGCCACCTGTTTCAGTCCCTCGGGCGTCGTCATCGCCGCGAAATGGGACTCGGGTCCGATGAGCTGGATCAACCGCAGCCTGGTCATGCCGCGCAGTTCGCGCAGATTCGCGGCCTCGAAGGACTGGATGAACACGGGATCCGCGGCTTCGCTATAGCCGTTGCGCCCGAGCATCGCGACCAGCGGCCCCTCCATCGCCAGCCCGATCGACTGGAAATAGCCGGGATGCTTGGTTTCGGGATACAGCCCGATCGGCCGCCCGGTTTCCCTTTCCTTCGCACGCACAAGGTCGATGATTTCCTGAAAGGTTGGGATCACGAACTGCCCGTCATAGGCGGTGTTCTGCGGCCGCAGCGCCGGCAGGCGCTCGCACGCGCGCAGCGTCCTCAGCTCTTCAAGCGTGAAATCCTCGGTGAACCAGCCGCTCACCTTCTGTCCGTCGATCGTCTTCGTCGCCTTGCGGTCGGCGAATTCGTGATGATGGGCGACATCGGTGGTCCCCGAAATCTCGTTCTCGTGCCGCGCCACCAGCACGCCGTCCTTCGTCATCACCAGATCCGGCTCGACGAAATCTGCGCCCAGTTCGATCGCACGCGCATAGGATTCGAGCGTATGTTCGGGGCGCTCGCCGCTCGCCCCGCGATGCGCGATCACGATCGGCCTCGCCTCCACAGCGACGGCGCTCAGCATGAGCGCAACCGGAACCAGCCAACCGAGCATAGATACCCCCGCATCAACACATGCCTTTCACTGGGACCGCGCTGTTACGGCAATGTGGCATTGCGCGTCGGTCGCGCCTAGCCCCGTGGTGCTTCGAAATAAGCCGGCCGGGCCGAATTGCCGAATATCACCGGGCGTTCGCGCGCACACATCGAGCGATATGCGGCGCGGTTTCTGCTAGATTCCGGTCATGTCGATGCTGCCGATCCTCTTCTCCCTGGTATTTGTCGCCGGCTTTGCCACGCAACGCGGATCGGTCTGCGCGGTCGGCGCGGTTCAGGAAGTGATCGAGGATCGCCGCGCGAGCAGGTTGCTGGGCTTCCTGTTCTGCGCCGCCTGTGCGTTCGCGGTGATGGCGATCATGCAATGGTCCGGCACTCCGGTGCTGGCGCTCCACCGCGACCTGCCCATAAGACCCACCACCGTGATTGGCGGCATGGTCTTCGCGCTCGGCGCACACATCAATGGCAAATGCGCGTTCGGGACGGTGGGAGCGCTCGGAGGGGGCAACCTCGCCTATGGCGCGACGCTGGCCGGCTTCCTCGCGGGCGCGTTCACGCTCTTCGCCTCAGGAACGGTCCGCGCCTCGGCGCTGAACGGTGTGGTCCTGTCGCCGCTGCTGCAATTCGACGCGGCGATCCTCGTCGCCGTTTCGCTCGGACTCGCGCTGGTCCTTGCCCTGGCCATGCGCCGGCAAGGCGGCTTCCGCGCGACGACGTCCGGCTGGTCTCAGGTGCGCGCGATGGCGGTGATCGGCATCGTCAATGCCACGTTGCTCACACTGGCACATGATTGGCCCTATACGCGGCTGCTTGTCGATATCGCCGCGATGGAAGGGAATCACATCCCCCACCGGATCGTCTTGACCTTCGCCTTCGTGCTCGGCGCGGTCGGCGGCGCGGTGGCCGGACGCAGCTTCAAGGTGCAGCACGGCACGCGCTCCCAATGGCTGCGTGCCTCACTCGGAGGTTTCGTGATGGGCATGGGCGCGGTGCTGATCCCGGGTGGAAACGACATGATGCTGATGGTCGGCCTGCCGCTGCTGCTGCCCAATCTCGCCGTCGCCTATATCGTGACGATGGCGACGCTCTGGGCGCTCGAGACCATCGCGGCGCGATGGCGGGCCGCCCCTATCCGATGGCCGCTTCGTAAAGATCGGGCTTGAAGCCGACCAGCCGCGCATCGCCCGTATCGAGCACGGGGCGCTTGATCATCGAGGGTTGTGCCAGCATCAGCGCGATCGCCTTTTCGGCGTCGAGCCCCTCGCGGTCGGCCTCGGGCAGCTTGCGGAAGGTCGTCCCCGAGCGGTTGAGTAACATCTCCCACCCAAACTCCCCGACCCAGCGGCGGAGCTGCGTTTCGTCAGCACCCGAGGCCTTGTAATCGTGAAAATCATAGGCGATCCCGCGATCCTCGAGCCAAGTCCGCGCCTTCTTGATCGTGTCGCAATTCTTGATGCCATACATGGTGATAGCCATTCGCCGCGGCTCCTTTCCACCTCGCCCTAGGCGCTCGCGCATCACGGGATCAAGAGCGCGCGGCGCCATCATATACTTAGGTATTTACCTAAGTATATGATGGCTGTAGCCATGCCACAATGTTTCCGCAGCTTTCTGTTCCGGCACCCGCACCGCCGCCCCCGCCCTCGGTCATCGACGGCATCTTTCGCGCGCTTGCGGATCCGACGCGGCGCGATGTCGTCCAGCGGCTGAGCGCAAGGCAGGCGTCGGTGAGCGAGCTTGCGGCGCCCTACAAGATGGCACTGCCCTCCTTTGTCGAGCATCTGAAGGTGCTCGAAAGCTGCGGCCTCGTCGCCTCGCGCAAGGTCGGGCGCGTCCGCACCTATCGCCTCGAAGCGGACTACCTGAAACTTGCCGAGGACTGGCTGGGCCGGCAGCGCACGCTCTGGGAACGCCGGCTCGACCGGCTCGACGTCCATCTGCTGAAGATGAGGGAAGAGGAGAACCCCTGAATGACGTTCCCCCTTGGAAAGCCCGACCCCAGGCTCGACCTCGTGCTGGAACGCGAGCTCGACGTGCCCGTAGAGCTCGTCTGGAAGGCATGGACGACGCCGGAGCATATCCGCCAGTGGTTCGTGCCCAAGCCCTGGACGATCACGTCCTGCGAGATCGACCTGCGCCCCGGCGGCATCTTCGCGACCACCATGCGCTCGCCCGAAGGCCAGGAATTCCCCAATATGGGGTGCTTTCTGGAGGTCGTGCCGCACCAGCGGATGATCTGGACCGACACGCTGCTCCCCGGATACCGTCCCGCGCCCAAGCCCTTCTTCACCGCGGCGCTGTTGCTCGAGCCCAACGGAACGGGGACGCGCTACACCGCGATCGCGATCCACGGCAACGAAGAGACGCGCAAGAGCCACGAGGAGATGGGCTTTCACGATGGCTGGGGCACGGTGGTGACCCAGATGGTCGACTATATCAAGGCGGGCAGGGTCACCGCCTGATCAGTCCTCGTCGAGCCGCGTGAACTCGGCGACAATGCGGGTGCCGCCGGGCAGCAGCTTGCCTCCGGCATGCTCGTCGCACGCGGCCTCGGCTTCCTCAACGCTCGGATAGGTGCCAAGCTCGCGCCAGCCGTACCAGCGCCTGTGCTGCGCGATATACCAGTCGGTGTAGCTGCGCCCGCTGAGCAGCGCGGCGAAAATCGACTTGCGCTGATGGATGACGCGATAGCGGACCTTCATCGCATCCTTCTATCGGCGTGATGAGACTGCGGGAAGAGGCTGTCCCGCAACGCATTTGCCGCCGCAATATAGATCGCACGCGATTTAATCGGAAAAGCCTTGACACGACTCGGACACACATATATTTAACTCGCATCCGATTTGATCGGTTGCGAGTTATCAGGCGAAGATGTACGTCGCCGTCCCCGACCAGAACCTTCAAGGAACGTGTCATGAGCAATGCAAGCAAAGCCTCCGGCATCGATTTCAAGCTCGAGATCATCGTCATTCCCGTTGCAGACGTCGATCGCGCCAAGGCATTTTATGAGCGCCTCGGATGGCGTCTCGATGCCGACTTCGCCGGTCCCGACGATTTCCGCGTGATCCAGTTCACCCCTCCGGGCTCGGGCGCCTCAGTCATCTTCGGCAAGAATGTCACCGCAGCTGCGCCCGGCTCCGCGCAGGGTCTCTATCTGATCGTCTCCGATATCGAGGCCGCCCGCGAGGAACTGCGGGCACGTGGCATCGCGATCAGCGAGTCTTTCCACGCCGAGGGCGATGCCCATGAGGGAACCGACGAGCCATATCTTTTCGGACGGCGCCGTGTCGCCGGTGTCGATCCGGAACGCGGCACCTACCGCTCCTATGCGTCGTTCAGCGATCCCGATGGCAATGGCTGGCTGCTCCAGGAAGTCACCACGCGCCTGCCCGGCCGCATCGATGCCAACGGCGCGAGCTTCGCTTCGCCCGCAGACCTCGCCGGCGCGCTTCGCCGCGCCGGTGCCGCCCATGGCGAGCATGAAAAGCGCAATGGCGGCAAGCACGATGAGAACTGGGCGGACTGGTATGCCGAATATCTTGTCCGCGAGCAGACCGGCGAGCCGTTGCCCGAATAAACATCATCGCATGGGCACCGGGCCTTCAGGAAGCCCGGTGCCCATGAACAAATGCCGCACCATCAGGGAGCTTCACCATGCGGATGCGATTGAAAGGGTCTGCATTTTTTCCAGCCGCGGCGCTCGCGCTGGTCCTCGCTTGGCCGGCCGCGGCCGCAATGGCCAAGGACCCGGCAAGTCCGGTTGCTGCTGGCGCGCCCGCGCAGCCGCGGGACGCGCTGGCGGGCAAGCTGACCCGTCGCGTGATCCAGCGCGCGCCCTCCTCGATCGCGGGTCGCGAGATCGTTCAGGTCGAAACCGAAATTCCGCCCGGCGTCGAGTCGGGATGGCACATTCATCCGGGCGAGGAGGTCGGCTTCATCATCGCCGGCACCGTCGAGATGCAGGTGCAGGGGCGCCCGACCGTCATCCTCCGCGCGGGTGACGGCTTCGTCATCCCCCCGCGGACACCGCACAACGCGCGCGACATCGGCCCTGAAACTGGACGGATGCTGTCGACCTATATCGTCGAACCGGGCCAGCCGCTCGCGACCCTGGTCGAGCCGCATACACACAAATAGGCGTGGCGGCCGTTGAGTAACGAAAAGGGGGCGTCCCCGGACGCCCCTTTTTCGTTACTCCCACTCGATCGTGCCCGGCGGCTTCGAGGTATAGTCGTAGACGACGCGGTTGATGCCCTTGACCTCGTTGACGATCCGCGTCGCGACGCGCGTCAGGAAGCTCGCATCGAAGGAAAAGACATCGGCGGTCATGCCGTCGGTCGAGGTCACCGCGCGCAGGCCGCAGACGCTGTCATAGGTCCGCCCGTCGCCCATCACGCCCACGGTCTTGACGGGCAGCAGCACCGCAAAGGCCTGCCAGATCGCATCATAGAGCCCGGCATTGCGGATCTCCTCCAGATAGATCGCGTCGGCCTTGCGCAATATGTCGCACTTTTCCTTGGTCACTTCGCCCGGGATGCGGATCGCGAGCCCCGGCCCGGGGAAGGGATGGCGGCCGACGAACACTTCGGGCAGGCCAAGTTCGCGGCCCAGCGCGCGGACCTCGTCCTTGAACAGCTCGCGCAGCGGCTCGACCAGCTTCATGTTCATTCGCTCGGGCAGGCCGCCGACATTGTGGTGGCTCTTGATCGTCACCGAAGGCCCGCCGGTGAAGCTGACGCTCTCGATCACGTCGGGATAGAGCGTGCCCTGTGCGAGGAACTGGGCGCCGCCGATCTTGCGCGCCTCTTCCTCGAACACGTCGATGAAGGTCTTGCCGATGAATTTGCGCTTCTTCTCGGGATCGGTCTCGCCCGCAAGGCCTGAAAGGAACAGCGTCTCGGCGTTCACATGGACGAGCGGGATATTGTAGTGCCCGCGAAACAGGCTCACCACCTGATCGGCCTCGCCCGATCGCATCAGCCCGTGATCGACGAAGACGCAGGTCAGTTGCTCGCCGATCGCCTCATGGATCAGCACCGCCGCGACCGCGCTGTCGACACCGCCCGAAAGCCCGCAGATCACCTTGCCTTTGCCCACCTGCGCGCGAATCTCGGCGATCTTGGTCTCGCGGAATTCGGCCATGGTCCAGTCGCCCTTGAGCCCGCAGACATGGCGCGCGAAATTGGCGATCAGCTTCGCGCCATCGGGGGTATGGACAACCTCGGGGTGGAACTGGACGCCGTAGAAGCGGCGCTCCTCGTCCGCGGTCGCTGCGAAGGGCGCCCCGTCGGATTGCGCAATCGTACGGAAACCCGGCGCCAGCGCGGTGACGCGGTCGCCGTGGCTCATCCAGACCTGATGCGTCTCGCCTTCGAGCCAGAGGCCGTCGAACAGCGCCGAGCGTTCGGCGATGCCGATAAAGGCGCGGCCGAACTCGGCATGGTCGTGCGATTCGACCTTGCCGCCCAATTGCTCCATCATCGTCTGCTGGCCGTAGCAGATGCCGAGAACGGGTATGCCCGCCTCGAAGAAATGCTGGGGCGCGCGGGGGCTCTCGATATCAGTGACCGAGGCCGGACCGCCCGACAGGATGATGCCCGAGGGTTTCATCCGCTCGAAAGCCTCGCCGGCGGAATTGAACGGCGCGATCTCGCTATAGACCCCCGCCTCGCGCACGCGCCGGGCGATCAATTGGGTCACCTGGCTGCCGAAATCGACGATGAGGATGGAATCCTGCGGCTGTACGGTCATCGAGTCGCCCGAATGTCTGGAATGGGAAGGTGCGCGCCGGTTAGAGCCAGCGCGCGCGCCTGTCCAGTTTTGCCGTTCGATCGCGGCCGACGTGCTGGCCGCGTTACCCCGCGTCCGATTCGTCCTCGATACGCACACTCTCCACCTTGCCGTTGCGCACGACACAGCTGAACAGCGTTTCGTCGCGGAACAGGCCGATCAGTCCTCGCCCCGTCTCGACCACGCCTTCGACCTCCCAGCCGCCGCCCGTCTTTCGCACATCGCCGATCGCGCTGACGCGCCCGCGGCGGCCATCGATCGTCGCCTCGCGTTCGGCGGCAACCGCGCACAGATCGACCGCGGCATCCTCGTCGCTCGAGGGGGCGGCTTGCGCGTCCCTGTCCGAAGGCGTTTGATCCCCGGCATCTTCTTCGTCCGTCCAGTCCTCATCGTCGACGCGATCGGCCTGTGCACCCTCGGCGTCGCGCTGAAGCCGCTGTGGCGGGTCAAAAGCGAACGCCGGCGTCGCGGAGACAAGCAGCAGCGTCCCCAATATCGCCGATCCGCCCAGTGCCTTGAAGCCCGACATACGCAACCCTTTCGCTGATGTGATGCGCCAGCCCTATGAGTTACGCGCTTTCTTGGCCATGAACCGACGGGTGCACGGGCACGATCCCGTCCGAAGATCGCGTCACCTCGTCGCGATGGCGCGATCAGCGCACCGCGACGCTGCTGTCGAGTTCGATCTGTTCGATCTGGCCGTAGCGCACCGAACAGGTGAAGCCGCGACGGTCGTCATAGCCCGTGCGATAGCCCTGACGGCTCTCCACCACGCCATGCACTTCCCACCCGTCATCGACCGGATCGACCGAACTGATCTCCCGGACATGGCCGTTGCGGCCATCCCCGGACACGCGACGTTCAGCTGCGGCCGCACAGGCATCGACGGCCGCGTCCTCGCTCGCGATCCTGCCCGCGCTGCTCGAACCCTCTGCGGGATAGTCATGACGCGTGGCCGGTTCGCGCTTCCTGGACGCCGCCGAGGCAATCGCGGCAATTCCGCCGAGAATGAGGATGCCCGTAAGCACATCGCCCGCGTCGATATCGTTACGATCGTGATGACGATGATGCCAGCCGCCGTAGCCGCGCCGCGCCGCGGCCGGCGTTATCGAAGTTGCGATGAGAGCGGCAATGACGGCCGAACCCGCGATGCTGTGTCCCCAGCGCATGCAAGCGATCCTTTCGCTCGCGAGCCTCGCCATGAAAGCCCGTTTGGACCTCATAGGCCAAAAGTGCTTTCCACGCGATGAACCGTTCGTCGCGGGCACGCCAAAGGAAGGAACGGCAGCGCCATTCCTTCCATCCATTCAACGGCGTTGTTCCCAGCCACCTGGCGCCAGGATCGGCCTCGCGATCCCTGCGTTTGCTGCCGGCGATACCGCGCCGGCAGCCAGGTCAGCGGCCTGGTCGAAGCCTCAAGTCAGGGGCTTGCCGGCTCGTCGTCGTCATCCGTGATCAGGATGATGCCCACAATAACCGCAACCGCCGCGAGACCGATCAAAATCCAGCTGCCACCCGCGATCTGATTGTTCACCGCGCTGTCCGCGCCCGTGCGCTTTACATTTTTCGCGACCGACAATTTGGATGCGGCCGTCTCGGGAGCGGCGGCGATGACGGGTGAGGTAGCCATGGTGAGCGCAGCCAACGCGGCTGCGGCAGTTCCCAACTTTCTCATCGTTGTTCCCCTTTGCTGAGGGCGCATTACGCGCATGGAGAAAACCTGCGAAATCGCGACCGGTTCCTCCCTGCGCCTATTTAATCGCGCTTTCAACGTTATTGCGCCGAGCCGATCGACAAGCCCGTCCATTTCGCGATGAATGCATAGGTGCCAGCCGCCTCCTCGATGATCTTGTCGGTCGGCTTGCCCGAGCCATGGCCCGCGCGCGTCTCGATGCGGATCATGTGCGGCTTCGCGCCGATAGCCGCGGCCTGCAGCGCCGCGGTATATTTGAAGCTGTGGCCGGGCACGACGCGATCGTCGGTGTCCGCGGTGGTGACGAGGATCGCGGGATAATCCGCACCCGACTTGACGTTGTGATAGGGCGAATAGGTCCGCAACACCTTGAAATCGCCTTCCTTCGACGGATAGCCATAATCGTCGACCCAATAGCGTCCCGCAGTCCAGCGGTCGAAGCGCAGCATGTCCATCACGCCCACGCCCGGCAGCGCCGCAGCGAACAGGTCGGGCCGCTGGTTGACCACCGCGCCGACGAGCAGGCCGCCATTGGACCGCCCCTCGATCGCGAGCTCGCCCTTGCCCGTGATGCCCTGCGCGACCAGATACTCACCCGCGGCGATGAAGTCGTCGAACACATTCTGCTTGTTGGCGAGGCGGCCAGCATCGTGCCACGCCTTGCCGTACTCGCCGCCGCCACGCAGGTTCGCGATCGCGAGCACGCCGCCCTGTTCGATCCAGGCGAGCTTGGTCGCCGAGAAGCTGGGCGTCACCGAGATGTTGAACCCGCCATAGCCGTAGAGCAGCGTCGGCGCACCGCCCGCGGGCGCGGCGCCCTTCTTGCGGACGATGAAGATCGGAATCCTGGTGCCGTCCTTCGAGGTGTAGAACTGCTGCACCGTCTCAAAGGCATTGGGATCGAACGCGACCTTGGGCTGCGCGAAGATGCTCGCCTCGCCCGTGCTGGTGTTGAAGCGATAGACCGTCGGCGGCGTCGCGAAGCTCGAAAAGGTGTAGAAGGTTTCGGGATCGCCCGCCTTGCCGCCAAAGCCGGTGGCGGTGCCGATCCCGGGCAGGTTGACCACGCCCCCGGGCTTGCCCTCCAATGTCACCATCTCGGCCTCGGACTTGGCGTCGCCGAGATAGGCGAGCACGATCTTCTCGCCCACCATCGAGGCGCCGACCAGCGTGTCGGTGCGCTCGGCAACGATCTCGACGGGGGCGGCCTTCAGCTTGGCGACATCAAGCGTGACCAGCCGCTGGCGCGGCGCGCCCTTGTTGGTGATGAAATAGAAGCGCGTGCCGACATTGCCGACCAGCTCCCAGTTGTTCTCAAGCCCCTTGACCAGCGTCACGGGCTTCGCCCCCGGCTTGCCGAGATCGAGCACATGCAGCTCATAGCGCTCGTCGGTGCCCGAGGACGAGGTGATCAGCAGGTATTTGCCGTCATCGGTGACCTGTGCGCCGTGGCCGAGCTGCGGCCGGTCGGGCGTCGCGTAGACCAGCATATCGGCGTCCTGCGACGTCCCGATCCTGTGGAAATAGACCTTCTGATTGGTGTTGGTCGACTGGAACGCTTGCCCTGCCTGCGGTGCCGCGAAGCGCGAATAATAGAAGCCGCTGCCGTCAAGCGCCCAGGACATGCCCGAGAACTTGACCCACTTGACCTCGTCGGCAAGCACATTGCCCGTCGCGACGTCGAGCACGCGGACGGTGCGCCAGTCGCTGCCGCCGTCCTGCACGCTGTAGACGAGCTTGCTGCCATCGTCCGAGGGGCTCCATTCAGCGAGCGCCGTGGCGCCGTCCCTGGCCCATATATTGGGATCGATCAGCACGCGCCGCGCCGCCGTGGGACCGTCCTGCACATAGAGCACCGACTGGTTCTGCAGACCATCGTTGCGCGTGTAGAAATACCGCGTCCCCGCCTTGCGCGGTACGCCGAAGCGCTCGAAGTTCATCAACTGCGTCATGCGTGCCTTGAGCACGCCGCGCCCGGGCAGCGTGTCGAGATAGGCGTTGGTCACGTTGTTCTGCGCGTCCACCCAGGTCTTGACCCTGGCGTCCTCGCGCACGTCGTTTTCGAGCCAGCGATAGGGATCGGCCACCTTGATCCCGAAATGATCCTCGGTGGGGCCATTGGCCTCGCTCACGGGATACGCGAAGGCGGGCGCGGCCGCCCTGCCCGAGATCGGCGCGGCGTCGTCGGCGGGGGTCTGTGCGTTGAGGCTCATGGGCAGCGCGATAAGGGGAAGGCTCAAAAGAACAAGCGGGTAGCGCATGGGGTATCGTCTCCAAGCGAAATGAAGCTGCGGTGAAACGTAGCGCGCGGACGACGGATCGCAAACACGACTCGACGAACGACATGCGTCGCGCACGCGAAGAAAAAAGGCGCGGAAACGCGCGCCGGGCCGCCTCGGCAACGCCGCTGGCCTCGCTAAACTTCGCAAACTTCTCGCAAACGCGCATGTTATTCGCCCCGGGGGCCGGGACGGCCAGTGCCGTCCGCCATGAGCATGTCAGGGCGAGGGCGTGTAGGACAGGGTTTTCAGGCGCGAGACCGCTATAGCCGGCCCAGGCGATCTGACGCTCAGAGGACACCTAGATGGTACATCGTGAAAGTCAGGAGGGACTGGACCGAGCCTTCTCGGAAGGAGACGCGTATGTCGGGAACTGGCCGTTTTCTGCGCGTCTGGTCTTGAGCGAAAAATCCGGAGACGGTCGTTAAACGAGCGGCGGCAAGTTTTGGAACGGCGACTTGGTGGGAACGCCTGCGAGCCCGCGGAAACTCCCGTGGATTTCGGGGGGTTAGTCTCTGAGCGGCTTGGTTGAAGGAGAGCATATATGCGTGATCCTTGGCTTGTGGTCTTGGCCGTCCTTCCGATTGGTGCGATTGTATCCGCCGCGTTATCTCAGTCGGGCCCATCGCCGGCCACGAAGGGACAGGTGACACTGTATGAACTGCCAGCCTATCTTGGTCGCTCAGTAACCATCACCTCGGCGGCGCCCGATCTTGCGACGCAGAACTTCGCCAAGCGCGCGCAAAGCGTTAAGGTGCAGGGCGAGTGGCAGGTTTGCTCTAACGCGCAATATGCGGGAAACTGCACCACGCTGTCTTCCAATCAAACATATATCGCCCGATCGTCAATCGCATCACTGCGCCCCGCGTCGGATGCCGCAGCGTCGACGCCGGGTTCCGACGTCGCGACCGGACTGCCGCCAACCTTGCCAACATGGACGTAGGCGAAGCTGTAGAGGGTCAGGATGTCGCCTTCTTCGCCCGACCTACCCTGGACGGCACGCAGGTGGCAACGACCAGCAATCTGCAGAGTGGAGGAGACACCTATTGCCGGCTCGCGGGCTTCACGTCAGCAACCTATGTAGGGCGCGCCAGGACACAGACGACGAACGTCATAGATCTGGGCACCGGAAACCGTGTGCGCGCCTATGCGCTACGCGATCTTCTGTGCAAACGTTAGCGGCGACTTTCTGAGTAGGCCAATCTACGCCCTAGCAGGCTAGCACGGCCACCGTTGCGGTCCTTGTAGCGCTCGGCCAGAACGTCGAGCAGCTTCTAGCGCTGCGCGTCGTCAGATCGCGCCCGGGGCCTTCAGACCGGGGGCGGCAATCTGGCGAATGTCGGCGCCCGTGGCGTAGTGCTTGAGCTGCTCCACTGCGTGCGTGCATTCCTGTTCGGTGCGATATCCGCGCCCCGAAGCCAGTATCCGATCGGGTTCGGCGCGAAGGCGCCACCGCCAGTCGCCCCCCGACCGTAGCGTCGACGTCAGGCTGACCTCCGAAGCACGATAGATTTCGAAACAGGCCTGCGCGCCCGGGCTTGTCTTGCTCGGCACCCAACACGCCACCAGCCGCCACGGATGCTCGCTCGTCACTCCGCGCTCGCCGGTCGCTGCCGGGGATGTCTTTTTCCGGTTCAGCTCCGTGGCGCCACCGGCCGGGGCATACTCGGCCAGGATATCCTCACGGACGTCGTCGGGCGCCGGTGCGGCGGAATCCAGCTCCCCGCGCCACCGCGACGGCATGTCATGATTGACCGGCATATTCCTGCTCCCATTGGCAAGCGGGAGCGGTGTGTGTCTCTCAGTCGTCGCGGGCCTGCGAAAAGGTACGGAAGCGACGATGCCGCATAGTACACGCAAACGGGGCTGCTGGCGAACGCGCGGTTTCGCGGCGTGCGGGCGGCGCCATCGGCTCGCCCACCCGCCTTCCGCCCCCCCCCAACAA
>NZ_JBYSXE010000005.1:0-126678 GCF_058781925.1 Sphingobium sp. FW306-1B-F04DB
TGCCAACGATCGTGGCGGCGCTGCTCTAGCCCTATGCCTCGACGCGCTTGACCGACGACATGCGATTAGACAACCGGTCATAGGTTCATCAAGTTTCGGCGCTACCGGCTATGGGGTGGGAAGCTGACATTGGGCTCGCGAGGTTTCAAGGTCCCTGCTCGGCGAATGTATCAATGGTCAAAGCGGTACCCATTCGCCACGCTTGGTCAACCTCCGTGAACCGAACTGATCGCGCGCGAGGATTAGCCATCCATTGACTATGCATTTTGGGGAAGATCGACCACGAATCCGACAATTGATTGAATTCCGCTTTTGCGACGGGGCCACCGTCCACCAGGGTAAGTGCGCGCCTGCTTGTCGGATCGACCGAACTCTGGCGCCACGACAATATGCCGGGGGGACTGGCGGGGACAGTGCTCACCGTGCCCGATCCTTTCCCGCAGGTGTTCCCCGTCAGCACCAATGGCCCAGATTTGAGGTTGTGATTTAAGGAGGATTTGGGTCTCGTCGTAGTGACGAAGGAACGAAGGTCAGACCCAAATCCTCGAACGCCAAAAAGCCAGCGGAGCAGGTGGTGAAGGACATCCGGCGGGCGACCCGGCGGCATTTCTCGGCGGAAGACAAGATCCGGATCGTGCTGGAAGGCCTGCGCGGCGACGACAGCATCGCCGAGCTGTGCCGCAAGGAAGGCATCGCCCAGAGCCTGTATTACACCTGGTCGAAGGAGTTCATGGATTGAGCCACACGCCCATGATCCGGGCGATCATGGGAATGGCGAAAGGCAAGCGCCGCCTGGCAGGCGATACCGCCCGTGCTGCCACCACCGACGAGGTGAAGGATCTGCGTCGTGAGGCCGGCGCCCTGAAGGAATGCGTCGCCGACCTGACGCTTGAAACAGAGTGGTAAGAAGCCCAGTGAGGCGTGCCGGGGCCGGGTGCCGTTCGATGCCGACAAGTCGCGGGCTCGAAGCCAGCTCGACGGTACGAGCACCTTGTGACGTGAACTCCGTTTTTCCTCCATTTGGAGCTAGCGTCCGGCCCGTCGGCGGGCGGACGACTGAAGCGGAAGCAGTTTTCGGAAGTGCAGATCATCGGCATACTGAAGGAGGCCGAGGCGGGCGTGGTGTTTGACGGAGCTGCGCCGGGAACACGGCATTGTGCGTCGTCGGGACATTTGCCGCCCAGCGGACACGCTGTGACAGCATCCGCCGCCATCTCGGCCGTTCGAGGCAACGATCGAGCCGCCTGATACCTGCCTTTCGTTCATCCTGCCGGTGGCGGCAGGTTAGCGCCCAGTTGTCGTCGTGCAGTGACCAACTCCGCATTCCCGGAAACTGCCTTCCGTTCAGGCGGAAACGTGCTTGGCAAGATACGACCGAGAGTCATGGAATGTGGAAGCGCGATGCGGGTCGCCTCGGAAGCCGTTCGCGCCAACAACGGACATTGGTTGTGTCCGTGAAGTGATCCATTGCGCGACGCCTGATTTCGGCTGCATTCGAGGCCCGCTTGCATCGTCCCCGTACCACCCTCCACGGTCTTGCGCGGAGTGCGGACGGTCAGCTTGCAATGCCGTGGCGAACGGCCGCGTTCTCAGCCCTCTTCTCGACACCTGTCCGACAGCTTACGGCCCGTCAGCCATCCTTCCGAATTGCTGCTGATGACGCGGGCCCAACGGCCGCGCCGTTTTTCCAGAGTAGCGGGCGTGGCGCGAAGTCGAGCATCGCCTTGGCGCGGGCGTTGGAGGCACCGGTCAGCTTCGTGTGGTAATAGACCGCTTCGTCGCTCGCGACCTTCAGCGCCTCTTCGACGCTGATGCGAGGCGGCTCCGGCGCATCGACCCAGCGGGCGAAGGCCGGCAGCCACTCCGAAACGGGCAGCGGATCGTCGTCCACGACATTGTATGTCCCCGGTTCTGCTGTCAGCGCGGCCACCGTCGCGGCAACCGCATCGTCGATATGGACGAAGGACCAGACGGCGTTGCCGGCGCCGATGATTACGGATTCGCGCTTGCGCACCTGTTCCGCGATGGCGCCGTCCGGACGGTACCATGTGCCGGGCCCGTAGAAGAAGCCGTAGCGCAGGACGACGCCGTCGAGCGTCGGCGACGCCAGCACGTCGTCCTCATATTTGCCGATCGCGCGCGTGCTCTCGCCGATCTCGCCGGGCGCGTCATAGCGAAGCCTGGCGGTCTCGTCGGCGAGCTGCCCGGCGGGCGCATCGAGATAGAAGCCGCGCGACTGCAGCACGTAGCGCTTGACGCCCAGCTCCTGGGCCGCAGCGAGCAGATTGCCGCCACCTTCGCGGTGAAGCCGGGTATCGTCGGGCATGGACCTGATGATGTCGGCGGGATTGGCGGGAAGCCAGGTCAGCTGGTCGATCACCACGTCCGGCGCCGCTGCCTCGATCGCATCGCGCACCGCCTTCGGGTCGAAGGCATTGGCGGTGGAGGCCATGGCCCCGAGCTCGACGAGGCGATCCACCCCGGGGCCGGTGCGCGTCATGCCCGTCACTCGATGACCGAGCGCGCAAAGCGCGCGCACGAGCGGAAGGCCCACCGCACCGGTGGCGCCAGCAACAAATATCTTCATGACGAAAATTCCTTGGTTTGCTTGCGCACCGGCGCAAGGGATTGGCGTGTTACTTTTCGAGTACAGCCTGTGGCGTGTTCCTGAAGCTGATCGCCATCCGGTTGAAGCTGTTCATCAGGCTGATCGCGATCGTGAGATCGACGAGTTCCTTTTCCTCGAAGACGTTGCGCGCGGCCGCGAAGGCTTCATCGGGCACGCCGGTCTCGGCCACGCGCGTCACCGTTTCGGCCCAGGCGAGAGCGACACGCTCGCGCTCACTGAAGAGATCGCCAGCCTCGGCCCAGGCCTGGACCAGCGCGAGCTTTTCGATCTTCACACCCTTTTTGACGAGATCGCGGGTGTGCATGTCGAGGCAATAGGCGCAATTGTTGATCTGCGAGATGCGCAGATAGACAAGCTCAACCAGTTCGGCGGGAAGGCCGCTCTGCAGGACATAGCCATAGACGCCGCCAAGGGCTTTTGCGCCGTTAGGGGCGATCTGGTTGTAGTCGAGACGTTTGGTCACGGTTCTTTTCCTTCAGGCTTTACTTGACCGGGGTGGTCAGTTCCTTGTCGTCGGTATCGACGACGAACACTGCGAGTAGCCGGGCGGGTTCGGTCTTGCTCACATTGCGGCTGATGGGATGGCTGGCGTTGGGCGGTTCGTGCCAGCTCTCGCCCGCTTTGTAGACGCGCGTCTCGCCGTCGTTGACCTTCGACTCGATTTCTCCGGAGACGACATAGGCGTAGATGAACGCCGATTTCGCGTGGGTATGCGGAACCGAGGTGCCGCCCGGCGGATAGTCGACGATCAGGGCAATGAGCGATTTTCCGGGAATGTTGGGTATCGCCTGGTCGAAGTTCGGCGTCACCGTTTCGTCGCCCTGATGGACTTCGTCACCATGGGCAAAGACGGGCGCAGCCGTGCCAAGGGCAAGGGCGGCACATGCCGCGGCGATGAGGGATCGTATCTTCATGGGTATTCTCCTTTCGCCCCGGAAGATGCCTCTTTCGTAGGTCAAAAAAAAGCACCAAGAACGCATAAGAATCATGTACTACAGCCTGCATGACTAGGTCGTTCCAGCTGAACCTAGACCGTTCGACGAAGACGCCGCTCGCTGAACAGATCCGAAAGGGCATCAGCGCCGCCATCGAGAGCGGCGTGCTTGCGCCAGGTGCGCGCCTGCCGTCCTGGCAGGATCTTGCCGTGCAGCTGGGCGTCGCGCGCGGCACCGTGCGCACGGCCTATGAAAAGCTGTCCGCGGCGCAGCTCATCGTGGCATCGCGGACGGCCGGCACGCGCGTCGCGGAGCGTCCCCGCGCGGTCGTACGATCCGAGCCTCCGCCCGATCCCGGCTCGTTCATGGAGACCTATCAGGAGATGACGCAGGGCCCCGCCATCTTCCAGATGGGGGTCCCTGCGATCGAGACATTTCCGGCGACGCTGCTCGCGCGAATCCGCGCGCATGCCGTTCGCGCCGAGGCGAGCGCCGCTCCCATCTATCCGGACCCTCGCGGCGAACTTGAGCTGCGGCGGGAAATCGCCGGCTATCTTGCCATCGCCCGCGGCATCGAATGCGCGCCCTCGCAGATCATGATCACCGCGGGATATGGCGGCGGCCTCGGCCTGGCACTCCGGGTGCTTGGCCTTGAGGGACAGAAAGCGTGGATGGAGGATCCCGGCTTCCCGTTCGCCAGGCGGGGCCTGGAACTCGCAAGATTGTCGCTTACGCCGATACCCGTCGACGCCAGCGGCATCGACATCGATCATGGCCTGCGCCACTGCCCCGATGCGAAGCTGGCAGTCGTGACCCCGGGACAACAGGCGCCGCTCGGGTTTACGCTATCGCTGGAGCGCCGTCTGCGACTGCTCGACTGGGCCTCGGAGCAAGGCGCGTGGGTGATCGAGGACGACTATCTGAGCGAACTGCAGCTGACGGGGCGGGCCGCGCCGGCACTCGCCTCGCTCGATCGCGACGGTCGCGTCATCCATATCGGCTCGTTCAGCAAGACGATCAGCCCCACCTTGCGGCTCGGATTCCTCGTCGCGCCCGTTTCGCTCCTGTCGCGTTTCGCGGAGGTTGCGGCGTGCCTCGCGCCACCGCCCGGACCGTCGGTGCAGCTGGCGACCGCTGCGTTCATGCGTGAAGGCCATTATATGCGCCATCTTCGGCGCACCAAGCGCGCCTATTCCGCCCGGCGCGACGCCTTGCTCGATTGCCTTCGGCCGCACATCGCCGCTGCCGGCATCTCCGTAGCGGGGTTGGCGGTGCTGCTGCACCTGCCCGACGGCACGCCGGACGTCTCCATCGCCAGGGAAGCGTTGGCGTTTGGGATGGCACCGGCGCCATTGTCACCTTGGTACGCCGCGCCGGATTTCAATCAATCAGGGCTGTTGCTGGGCATAGCCACCGTTCCTGGCAAGCATCTCGCGAGATCCTGTGATCGGCTTTGCGGGATCATCGAGCGCTTCACCTAAAGGGCTCGCAGTGGGTAGCGAACGTTAGTAGCGGCGGCGCACTAATGACAGCTAGCGCCTTAAATTCGGCCATACGCTTAGCACAGTCACGACTGAATAGCGGACAGTCGTTCACAGGTCCGACTGGAGGCACGTCGCGCCGGCGATCGGTGACTTCAGTCTCAACGGACCAAATCCCTACCCGCCGCAACGCGATGACCGCAGTCGCACTCATTGCCTGAGCAGACCGAGAGTAATCCGCGCAAGGCGTGCGATTGCGCGCGATGCCGTGGCCGCAACGGCCATGTAGCCCACCGCGGGATTGCTGCGCGTGATCATAAGCGCCTCCTTTGTTTCCGTGATAATTCAGCTATTTGTGTTACTTGAGCGGCATGGCCACCGGACGCAGAGGCGCTGCATCGCCGCCACGGAGTTTCAACGGGCCGCCAATAAACGCGAACTCGTATACCTTGTCCTTTGACAGCTCATCGAGCGCGATCAATTCTATGATCGGAGCGCCCTGCTCCGCCAGCAGATAGGTGTGGAGCGGCACATAGTCGTTGGGCACTTCCGAAGGAAAGGCTTCGAAGCTCAGATTGTCCGCGCCTAGCACCATCGCGCCACGTTCCTCGACGAGGTAGCGTGCCGCATCCAGCCCCATGCCGGGGAAGTTTGCGATATAGGCTTGCGGGTCGTTGAACAGTTTCATCCGGCCGGTGCGGATCAGGACGACGTCGCCTTTCTGCACGGTGGATTTCTGGCGTGCCAGCGCGTCCTTGATGTCCTGACGGGTGATCCGATACCCGGCCGGCAGCATGTCGACGCCCTTGGCTGCCGCGACATCGATCAGGACGCCGCGGGCGACAATTGGCGGGAATTTTTCGATGCCGGCGCGCTTCCAGCCGCGATCGCCCAGATGCTCGTCGGCCTTAAAACCGTTCCAGATCTTGCCGTGAATGCCGAAATGGTTGAGCGCGTCGATGTGGGTGCCGGTGTGGGTGTACATCGAAAATGCCGCCCCCGTGTAGCTGCGGGCGGCATTCATTTCCTCGCCGACGCCCATCGGGTCATCGACCTCGGTGCCGCGCGGCGTATGCGTCATCCCGAACTGGTAATGCGGATCGCCCGCATCCTGCCAGCTTGGCATGCCGATATAATATTCCGTCGCCAGGTCATAGACCTTGCCCCCCCTGATGCGTGACAGGATGGCGGCGCGTGATTCCGGCGTCATCAGGTTGAGGCGGCCGATTTCATCGGCCGGGCCCCATGGGCTGGTGCCGACTTCCTGACCGCTGGCGGCAACGGGCGCCTTTGCGGCACCCTGGGCATGGGCCATTTGTGCTGAAAGGCTGGCGCTGCCGAGCAATAGCAGGCCGACCACGCGAAGTGTACGCGAGAGTTTCATGTTGTCTTCCTTTGTGAAGTCGATCTGTTCGATGGACATCATCATAAGGACAGTGTGACGGGGAATAAGCCCGTCGTGGTACGAACAGTTTTCGCTGCCGGTCACGAATAGCGGTGGGCAGCAGCGAGATTGTACGGCCTTTCGGAGGCTAGCTGTAGTCATTCATGACGGAAGGCAGGCGACGCGCCAGAAAGTCCACGAAGGCCTTTACCTTGGGTTGAAGATGGCGGCTGGTCGGAAAGACCGCATAGACATGGCGCGGCTCATCCATGAAGGCGGGCAGGATACGCCGAAGCTCGCCGCGCTCGATCGCCGGATCTGCGAGGAAGGAAGGCAGTGCGCCAATTCCCAGTCCTGCGATGAGCAGGTCGCGCAGCAGCAGGCTGTTGCTGATCTGGCTTCGCTCGCTGACGGATGCCGCATTTTCGTGTGTGGGGACCATATCCTGCTTTTGTGCCAGGCTATAAGTGAGGATCTTGTGATGCCGCAGATCGTCCGGTGTTGCGGGTTCGCCATATTGTTCAAGATAGGAAGGGGCCGCACACAGGTACTGTTTGACCGTGGCAAGCCGTCTGGCGATCAGCGTGGAATCGTCCAGACTGGAACGCGACCGGATCGTCAGGTCAAAGCCATGCGCGACGGCGTCTATCAACCGGTCGTCCATCACCAGATCGAGCTGCAAATCCGGATATTCCCGCAGAAACTCGGCAAGAAGCGGCGAGAGAATGCTGAGGGTGAATGAGAGCGGCGCATTAAGCCTCAGCCTGCCCGTGACGCGCTGGGATTGCTGCCTGATCGCCTTTTCAAGCACGTCCAGATCATCGAGAATGCGGCAGCAATCCGCATAATAGGCGCGCCCGGTTTCCGTCAGGCTCATACTGCGGGTCGTGCGTTGCAACAGCACCGTGTCGAGATGGGCTTCCAGCGCGCGCAGCTGCTTGCTGAGGCCTGCCGGCGACAATCCCAGATCTTCGGCGGCCCTGGCCAGTCCGCCAAGCTCAACGATGCGCCGAAAGGCGCGCATGGCGCTGAAATTATCCATGACGAGCCCCTCCCTATGGAAAGACTTCCATACCGCTAATATTGGAGAACCTGGATCGTCACAACGGATTAGGTCTTGGACGGCGGCTTTTGCGACGGGTTGCTTCAGTAGCTGCTAGTCCGCTTTCGGCCCAATTCTGGCCGTTCCGAGTGCTCGTGAAGCGGCAGGTTGCTACCGCACTTTGAGCCTGTTCTTGCGTTCTTAAGCGTCGACCAATTGCCGCCGTTCCATCAGAGCACCCTTGCCCCACGCCGTCAAAAGCGCCGGACCCATCCGGTACCAGAATCGCATTCTTGTATCACTCCAATCGGACCGGATGCAGCGTCTCGCAATCATTCAGAGCGTCCAACTGCATACTTCCTTGAGACGCACTGCAAGCTTCCTTGAGAACACTGCAAGCAACATTGAAAAACAACAGTTCGACTAAACGTCAAGGTTGGCCACGCTCAGCGCGTTCTCCTGGATGAATTCGCGGCGCGGCTCGACGACGTCGCCCATCAAGCGCGTGAAGATCTCGTCGGCGACATCGGCCTGCGCGACCTCGACCTTGAGCAGCGAGCGGTTCTGCGGATCGAGCGTGGTTTCCCAGAGCTGCTCGGCATTCATCTCGCCAAGCCCCTTGTAGCGCTGGATCGACAGGCCCTTCCGGCCCGAGGCGAGGATCGCGTCGAGCAGTTCGGACGGGCGGCTGACGAGCGTGCCCTTGGCGTCGGCGACGGGTGCAGGGATGTCGTCCTCACCCTCTGCGGCTGCCACATCCTGCGCTGCCTGGGTTGCCTTTGCCGCGGCGATGAGACGCGAGACGCTGGCATAGGCATCGACCTGCTCGGCGGCGAGCGCATGAAGCTTGCGCGCCTCGGCGCTGCCGAGGAAGGCGGCCTCGATATGGTGATGGTCGGTGACGCCGCGCCACAGGCGGTTGAGATCATAGCCGCCACGGCTGAGGCTCGCCGTCCAGCGCGCTTCCTTGTCGGAGGCCTCGAGCCATTTGGCGACCTTGGTGATCGCCTCTTCGCGTTTCGCTTCCGGCAGGTCGGGCGCGAGCGCGCCGGCGAGCGCAAGCGCTTCGATGATCGCCGGATCGTAACGGCGTGGTACATAGCGCATCAGCGTGCGCATGCGCCGCGCATGCTCGACGAGCCCGCGCAGATCCTCGCCCGCGCGCGCGCCGCCCGCCGATTCGAGCACCATCGCGGAGAGCCCGGCATCGACCAGATAGTCGTCGAGCGCCGCGTCGTCCTTGACATAGACCTCGCTGCGACCGCGGCTGACCTTGTAGAGCGGCGGCTGCGCGATATAGAGATGCCCCGCCTCGATGATCTGCGGCATCTGCCGGTAGAAGAAGGTCAGCAGCAGCGTGCGGATATGGGCGCCGTCGACGTCGGCGTCGGTCATGATGACGATCTTGTGGTACCTGAGCTTATCCAGATTGAAGTCGTCGCGGCCAATGCCCGTGCCCATCGCCTGGATCAGCGTGCCGATTTCCTTCGACGAGAGCATGCGGTCGAAGCGCGCGCGCTCGACGTTGAGGATCTTGCCCTTCAAAGGCAGGATCGCCTGGATGTTGCGGTCGCGGCCCTGCTTGGCCGAGCCGCCTGCCGAATCGCCCTCGACAAGAAAGAGTTCGCACTTGCTGGGATCGCGTTCCTGGCAGTCGGCGAGCTTGCCGGGCAGCGAGGCGATATCCATCACGCCCTTGCGGCGCGTCAGTTCGCGCGCGCGCTTGGCGGCTTCGCGCGCTGCGGCGGCGTCGATGATCTTGGCGACGATCGATCGCGCATTGGCGGGATGTTCCTCGAGCCACTCGGCCATCTTGTCGGCGAGCAGGCTTTCGAGCGGCTGGCGCACCTCGGACGAGACGAGCTTGTCCTTGGTCTGCGAGCTGAACTTGGGATCGGGCAGCTTGACCGAGACGATCGCGGTCAGCCCCTCGCGCATGTCGTCGCCGGTGAGCGAGACCTTCTCCTTCTTCAACAGCCCCGACTTTTCGGCATAGTTGTTGAGCGTGCGCGTCAACGCCGCGCGGAACGCCGCCAGGTGCGTGCCACCGTCGCGCTGCGGGATGTTATTGGTGAAGCAGAGGACGTTTTCGTAATAGCTGTCGTTCCATTCGAGCGAGACATCGATACCGATGCCGTCACGCTCGCTCGAGATCGCGATCGGATCGGGGAAGAGCGGGGTCTTGGCCCGATCGAGATACTTAACGAAAGCCGCGATGCCGCCCTCGTAATAGAGCTCGTGCTCGACCTTGTCCTCGTGCCGCGCATCGGTGAGGATCAACCGCACGCCCGAATTGAGGAAGGCGAGCTCGCGATAGCGGTGCTCGAGCTTCTCGAAGTCGAATTCGGTGATCTTGAACGTCGCGGGGCTCGGGAAGAAGGTCACGCGCGTCCCCTTCTTGCCATTGGCCGGGCCGACGACCTTCAGGGGGGCAACCGCATCGCCGAATGCGAAGCGCATGTAATGCTCCTCGCCATCGCGCCAGATCGTGAGGTCGAGCCATTCCGAAAGCGCGTTGACCACCGACACGCCGACGCCGTGCAGGCCGCCCGAGACCTTGTAGGCGTTGTCGTCCGAGGTGTTCTCGAACTTTCCGCCCGCGTGAAGCTGGGTCATGATGACCTCGGCCGCCGAGACGCCTTCCTCGGGATGGATGCCCGTCGGGATGCCGCGGCCATTGTCCTCGACCGAGACCGAGCCGTCGGCGTTCAATTGGATCAGAATCCGGTCGCAATGCCCTGCCAGCGCTTCGTCGATCGCGTTGTCCGAGACCTCGAACACCATGTGGTGGAGGCCCGAACCGTCGTCGGTGTCGCCGATATACATGCCCGGCCGCTTGCGCACCGCGTCGAGGCCCTTGAGGACCTTGATCGAATCGGCGCCATATTCATTGGAATTGGGATTCTGTGCGGGTTCGTTGCTCATCATCGGTCCATAGCGAAGGGCTTGGCAAAACCCAAGCAAAAGCGGCGTTCCAGTGGCATGGAGACTGCAGCTATATAATGCGCCCGTCGGCAATTTTGAAGCGGCTGGAACTGCCCGGGATCGCATCGAAAAGCGCGTCCTCGGTGCCCGTCATCCAGACCTGGCCGCCCGCCGCGGAAAGCCTGTCGAACAGCGCCGCACGCCGCAACGGATCAAGATGCGCCGCCACCTCGTCGAGCAACAGGATCGGGCGCGCACCCGTCCGCTCCGCAACCAGATCGGCATGTGCCAGCACGATTCCGAGCAGCAGCGCCTTCTGCTCACCCGTCGAGCAGCGTTCGGCTGCCTGCGCCTTGCCGAGATGCGTTACCTGCAGGTCGCTGCGGTGGGGGCCGGCAAGCGCGCGCCCGGCGGCGGCATCGCGCGCGCGACCCTGCGCGAGTTCGGCGATGAAATCGGACGGATCACCCGCCGCCCAGCCGTCAAGCGCCAGCCCGGCACGCGCGAAGGCGCTTTCGGGCGCGTCGGCAAGCCTTTCCGAGAGCGCTGCGACGGTCCCGATGCGCGCCTCGGCAACCGCGATTCCATGCTCGGTCATCTGGGCTTCGAGCGCGGCTAACCAGTCTGCATCAGGCCGCCCCCCTGCGCCGAGCAGCTTCGTGCGCGCGCGCATCGCGGCTTCGTAGCGCGTAGTGTGGACCGCGTGCCCAGCGTGGAGAGCGAGCACCAGCCGGTCGAGAAAACGTCTTCGCCCGCTCGCGCCCTCGATGAACAGCCGGTCCATCGACGGGGTGAGCCAGAGGATGGAGATCCACTCGGAAAGCGCGGTCGAGGCAGCCTGCACGCCGTTGATCCGCACCTGGCGCCGCTCGGGCGTCTGTTCCGTCGTGCCGGTGCCAAGATCGACATCGCCCAATCGCGCCGCGACCGCAAAGCCGCCCGGTCCTCCATCGCGCGCCATCTCGGAAAGCGCCGCGCGCCTCAGCCCGCGCCCTGGCGTCAGCAGCGAGATCGCTTCGAGGATATTGGTCTTTCCTGCGCCATTTTCGCCCGTGAGCACGACGAAATCCGGCCCCGGCACGAGCAGCGCATCGGCATAGGAGCGGAAGTTGGTGAGCGAGAGACGGGCGAGCGGCACGCGCGCCTTCTAGGGCAAGTCGTCGCGCGGCTCAAATGCCCGGGTGCGGCCCCGCAAATCGTTGCGATTCTAAGTACAACTGTGGCACAGTTGGCCACCAGAACGAAAGGATGAGCCACCATGCCATGTCCTTCTCGACGCTTTGCTTTCATTTTCGCCCTGAGTGCGGGCCTCGCGGTTCCGGCGCTTGCCGCCGACCCGCAGGGCCACCCTAAGACAGCGGGCGACGAAGCCAAATCGGTCGTGAGCGCGCCGCTTGAGGACACCAATATCCAGAAAAAGAAGATTCCCCCGGTGCTCGAGAGGATCGGCAACAGCCCCTATGCGCGCACGAACACGCAAAGCTGCCAAGCGATTGCGAGCGCGGTTGCCGAACTCGACGGCGTGCTGGGGCCCGATTTTGACGAGCCACGACCGCCGGGACAATCGGCGGACGCCAAGGCGGTCAACACCGCGGGTCAGGTGGCACTTGGCTTCATTCCCGGCCGAGGGCTGATCCGCGAGGTTTCGGGGGCGAACAAGGCCGAACAGCGCTACAATCAGGCGATTTCCGCGGGGTTGGCGCGGCGTGGCTTCCTCAAAGGGGTAGGCGCGCAGCGCGGCTGCAAGGCCCCGGCCGCGCCGCGGAGCTAGATCAGACCCGCATCGGCATCAGCACGTAGAGCGCCGGTGCCTTGTCGTTCTCGCGGATCAGCGTCGGTGCGGCGGCGTCGGCGAGGTGGACCTCGACCGCATCGCCTTCGATCTGGCCAAGAATGTCGAGCAGATAGCGCGCGTTGAAGCCGATCTCGAAGCCTTCCGAGGCATATTCGCCGGGCACTTCCTCGGCCGCGGTGCCGTTTTCGGGGCTGGTGACCGAAAGCGTGATCTTGTCGCGCTCGAGCGCCATCTTGACCGCGCGCGTCTTTTCGGTGGCGATCGTCGCGACGCGATCGACGCCCTCCTCGAAGCTCCGCGGGTCGATCTTGAGCATCTTGTCGTTGCCCGTCGGAATCACGCGGCTGTAGTCAGGGAAGGTGCCGTCGATCAGCTTGGAGGTGAGCACCGCGGTGCCCAGCCCGAAGCGGATCTTGGTCGGCGAGAGCGACACCTCGACCGAGCCGTCGACCTCGTCGAGCAGCTTGCGCAGTTCGGCGACACATTTGCGCGGCACGATCACGTCGGGCATCCCCTCCGCGCCATCGGGACGCGGCACGGTGACGCGCGCAAGACGGTGGCCGTCGGTTGCGGCCGCCTTGAGCACGGGCTGCGTCTCGTCCGAGACGTGCAGGAAGATGCCATTCAGGTAATAGCGCGTTTCTTCGGTCGAGATCGCGAAGCGCGTCTTGTCGATGATCTGCCTGAGCGTCTGGGCGGGCAGCTCGAAGCGCGTCGGCAACTCGCCCTCGGCGATCACCGGGAAGTCGTCACGCGGCAGCGTCGCGAGGTTGAAGCGCGCGCGGCCTGCATTGATCTGCATCTTGCCCTCGGACGCTGCAAGCTCGACCTGGCTGCCCTCAGGCAGCTTGCGCGCGATATCGAACAGCGTGTGCGCCGAAACCGTCGTCGCGCCCGCCTGGTCGACCGCGGCGGCTACGCTCTCGACGATCTGGAGGTCGAGGTCGGTTGCCATCAGCCGGATCGCGCCGTCCGCGCTTGCCTCCAGCAGCACGTTGGAGAGGATGGGGATGGTGTTGCGCCGCTCAACCACCGATTGCACGTGGCTGAGGCTCTTCAAGAGCGTTGCGCGTTCGATCGTCGCCTTCATGTCCTAACCCCCGGGGACTCTTGGATCTGGTTGAACGGGGCGCGGCCGCACCCCCAAATGGTTCAGCGCCATCCTTAACAAGAAAAAGGGCCGGAGCAAGCGGCTCCGGCCCCAACTTTTTCGTCGTCCCGGGACAAACCGGAATCATGCTGTCCTGAAAGGTGACACCAGTTGCCCCGGGCGACGAAGCGAGGCCGGGCCCGCGTTAAAGGGATATCGGGCCCGACACCGGATCAGCGACGCTTCAGAAGCGGATGCCGACACCGCCGAGCACCTGATGGCGCTCGACGCCCTGTTCGTAGTTCGAATAGCGATATTCGCCCTTTACATAGGCTTTGCTGCCCAGCTTGCGCTCGACACCCGCGCCGACGCGCACACCGTCGAGATGCTGCTTGGCGAGCGTCGTCTCGTCGGTGCCATCGTCCGAGGTGAACTTGGCATCGGCATTGGTGTAGCCCGCCTTGGCGTAGAGCAGCGTGTTGGCACCAACGGTGGTGCCGACGCGGCCGCCGACATAGAGATCGCGGCCCGCCTTGAGGCAGAGGCGCGGATCGGCGACGGTCTTGGCGCCGTCATCGCAGGTCTTGTTGTTCGAATCCGAATATTCGACTTCGCCGCCGATGACGGCCTTGCCGATCTGCGCGTCATAGCCGGCGGCGATGCCGTAACCGACATCGTCGTCGTGTCCGTCGGCCTGCACGCGATCCCAGCCGACCAGCGCTTCGACCCGCGGTCCGGTGAAGGGCGCGGCATCCTGGGCGATGGCGGGGGTGGCGGCGGCGCTGGCGAGCAGCGTGGCCAGAACGAGAGTACGCATACACAACTCCATTTACTGCGTATCCCCCGAAACGGGGGGACGGCGTGCAGATGGCAGTCGCCGCCTGAACCTCACCTAAACCGCGTCATAAAACTGAAATGTGTTGCAATGCGGCAACAGGCGGGGAATGGACGGCATATGAGCGGATCGGGGCGCTATTTCATCGCGCGGCATGGCGAGACGGTGTTCAACACGGCGCGCAGGCTGCAGGGCGACCACGCCCACACGCCGCTGACGCGCGCGGGCTTTGCGCAAGCCGAAGCGATGGGAGAGGCGCTGCGCGCCTTTCTGGGCGCACGGCCCGCATTGACGCTCTGGGCCTCAGATACCGGGCGCGCGCTCCAGACGCTCGCGGTGATCGCCGAGCATCTCGAGCTCGACTGGCACGCCGCGCGGACTGATGCGCGGCTTGTCGAGATCGGCATGGGCGCATGGGGCGGGCGCTATTATCACGACGTCATGAAGGACGTCGGACCCATCCTCGACAGCCGTACGGGGCTTTTCAGCCAGCAGGCCCCCGGGGGCGAATGGTATGACGACATTGCTGCGCGGCTGCAGTGCTGGCTCGACGACACCGCAGGCGAACCCGGCGACCGGCTGATCCTGATGCACGGCATATCGAGCCGTGTGCTGCGGGGTATGTTGACCGGCGCACCCCCGACCAGCGAACATCGTGCGCCGATCGCGCCGGGACTACCGCAGGGGTCGCTGGTGATGATCGAGAATGGCATCGAAACGGTGATCCGCACAGGCACCGGGCACGCGCCGGCATGAGGCTGCGCGCCGCACTGACGATATGCGCGCTGCTCGGCACGCCCGCATATGCCGCGCGAACCTCTCTGGGCGCCTTCGATGGCTGGGGGGCGTTTCGCGACGACCAGCCGCAGCGCTGCTATGCGATTGCCGAGCCGCTGCGCAAATCGACCAGGGCCGCGTGGCGCGCCTTTGCCAGCGTGTCGCACTGGCCCGGGCAAGGCGTGCGCGGTCAGATCCATGTGCGCCTGAGCCGCGCGCGTGCTGCCGACGCGCAGGCGGTGCTGAGCGTAGGGGATCGCCGCTTCGCGCTGGTCGGCGGCGGAGCCGATGCCTGGGCGCCCGACGCGCGCACCGACACCGCGATCGTGACCGCGATGCGCAGCGCGCAGGTCATGACGATCCAGAGTCGTGATGAACGCGGCCGCAGCTTCAGCGATTCCTACCGGCTGCGCGGCGCCGCGACCGCGATCGACGCGGCGGCGCTGGGCTGCGCGCGCCGTCCCTAGCAAAATCGCGCATTTTGCACTATGTGGCGCGGCATGAACGCCCCCACCAGCATCACCATGCCGATTCCCGGCCACATCGATCCTGTGCCCGTGCCGCGTGCGATCACGCCGCGCGAGGATGGCCGCGTCGACCTGATCGGCCTGCCCAGGGACGAGATTCGCGGCCTTTTGATCGAAAAGGGCATGGAGCCCAAACAGGCCAAGCTGCGCGCCAAGCAGCTCTGGCACTGGATCTATAATCGCGGGGTGACCGATTTCGCGCAGATGACCGACATCGCGAAGGCGATGCACCCCTGGCTGGCCGAACGCTTCGTGATCGGGCGGCCGCAGGTGATCGAAGCGCAGGTCTCGACCGACGGCACGCGCAAATGGCTGCTGCGTTCGGACGACGGCCAGGATTACGAGATGGTCTTCATCCCCGATGCGGACCGTGGCACGCTCTGCGTGTCGTCGCAGGTCGGCTGCACGCTCAACTGCCGTTTCTGCCACACGGGCACGATGCGCCTCGTGCGCAACCTGACCGCGGGCGAGATTGTCGGCCAGGTCATGCTCGCACGCGATTCGCTCGGCGAATGGCCGAGCCAGCCCGACGGCCGGCTGCTCACCAACATCGTGATGATGGGCATGGGCGAGCCGCTCTACAATTTCGACAACGTCCGCGATGCGCTCAAGCTGGTGATGGACGGCGACGGGCTTGCGCTCTCCAAGCGCCGCATCACGCTCTCCACCTCGGGGGTCGTGCCGATGATGGCGCGCGCGGGCGAGGAGATCGGCGTCAACCTCGCGGTTTCGCTCCACGCAGTCACCAAGGAGGTGCGCGACGAGATCGTCCCGCTCAATCGCAAATACGGGATCGAGGAGCTGCTGCAGGCGTGCGCCGACTATCCCGGCGCCAACAATGCGCGGCGGATCACCTTTGAGTATGTGATGCTCAGGGACAAGAACGACAGCGACGAGGACGCGCGCGAGCTCGTGCGCCTCATCAAAAAGTTCAAACTGCCCGCCAAGGTCAATTTGATCCCGTTCAACCCCTGGCCGGGCGCCGTCTATGAATGCTCGACCCCCGAGCGGATCAGGGCGTTCAGCAATATCGTGTTCGAGGCGGGAATCTCTGCGCCGGTGCGCACCCCGCGCGGGCGCGATATCGACGCCGCCTGCGGCCAGCTCAAGACCGCGTCGGAAAAGAAGAGCCGCGCCGAACTCGACCGGCTGGCGGAAGAAAAGCAGGCGGCGCTTGGCTGATCTCGCCGGCCCTGCGGGGCTGGCACTGGCGGCGGCTGCGGGGCTGCTCGGCAGCACGATGAACGCGCTCGCGGGCGGCGGGACCTTTGCCACCATGCCGACGCTGATCGCGCTTGGCCTGCCCTCGCCGATCGCCAATGCGACAAGCAATGTCGCGCTCCAGCCCGGTGCGATCGCAAGCGCCTGGACCTATCGGCGCGGATTGCGACCGCTGGGCGGGCTCTCGGTGCGCGCGCTGATCCTCATCACCTTTATCGGCGGCCTTGTCGGCAGCCTGTTGCTCGTGGCGACGCCGACGCGCACCTTCGACATCATCATCCCCTGGCTGCTGCTGCTCGCCACGATCGTACTGGCCTTCGGGCGAAGCGCCGCCGACCTGCTCCATCAGCATGTCGCGGTCCATCCCTGGGCGCTGATCGGCGTCCAGTTCGCGCTCGGTATCTATGGCGGCTATTTCGGCGGCGGCGTCGGGCTGATGATGATGGCGGCGTGGGGCCTGCTCGCGCGCGCCGAGCCGCATGAACTCGCCGCGCCGCGCACGCTGATGCTGGCGATCGCTAATGCCGCCGCGACGATTATCTTCATTGCCGCGGCGATGGTACATTGGCGGCTCGCCATCCCGATGCTGATCGGCGCAGTCGCAGGCGGCTATCTCGGCGCACGACTGGCGCAGGTTCTACCGCCTGGTGCCGTGCGCGCCGTCACGATCCTCGCCACCGCCGTGATCACCGTCGTCTTCTTCGTCCGGGCCTATGCGTGACGGACGTCGCTGCAACCTTCCGTCGCTTTACACCGAGCAAGCCCGATGCGATTCTCGATGCGGGAGACAGTGATGGTCAGTGCAACTGAAGACACCGAAGCATTAGCGAAGCGGCCCGTGGCCCCCCGCCACCGGCTGTCGACACGCATCTGGCACTGGACCAACGCGCTTGCGGTTTTCGTGCTGCTGATGAGCGGGCTGATGATCTTCAACGCACATCCGCGGCTCTATTGGGGGCAATATGGCGCCAATTTCGACCGCGCCTGGCTGCAGATCGGCTCGGGTGAGACGAGCGGCTACGTGAAGATCGGCAATCGCCGCTGGGAAACGACGGGCGTGCTCGGCCGCTGGACCGATCCGCAGGGTCAGGTCCAGCGGCGCGCCTTTCCGCACTGGGCGACGATACCCTCGACCTACAATCTCGCGCTGGCGCGGCGGTGGCACCTGACCTTCGCCTGGCTGTTCGCGTTCGGGCTGCTCGCCTTCATGATCCGCGCCTTCTGGAACCGGCATGTCGCGCGCGACCTGAGCTTCACGCGCGCCGAGCTTCAGCCCGCAGCGATGTGGAACGATGTGAAGGACCATCTGCGCCTGCGCTTCCATCACAGCACCAGCTACAATTTTCTCCAGAAGGCGAGTTATGTCGGAGTCATCTTCGGACTGCTGCCACTCCTCATTTTCACCGGGCTTGCGATGTCGCCGGGGATGAACGCGGCCTGGCCCTGGCTGATCGACCTGTTCGGCGGCCGCGCTTCCGCGCGCTCGATCCATTTCATCGCAGCGATGCTGATAGCGGCGTTCATCGTCGTGCATCTGCTGCTGGTGCTGCTCTCGGGGCCGATACGCGGCATCGGCGCGATGATCACCGGGCGGGAGCCCGGCCGATGAGCCGCCTGATCACACGGCGCGGGCTGATCGGCACCGGGCTCGCCATCGGCGCGGGCGGGCTTCTGACCGGCTGCGACCGGCTCGGCGAAAGCCCCGCCTTCCGCAAGATCCTCTCGTGCGGCGAGGAGATGAACCGCCACGCGCAGCGGCTGCTGATGGACCGCGATGCGCTGGCGCGCGAATTTGGTGCCGCCGATATCTCGCCCTTCTTCCGCGGCAACGGCACGCAGAATCCCGACACGGACGGCTATCCGCAACATGCGGCGAGCAGCTTCGCGGACTGGCGCGTCCGCATTTCGGGGCTCGTCGCGCAGCCGCTGGCGCTGTCGATGGCGCAGATCCGCGCGATGCCCCGCCTCAGCCAGATCACGCGCCACGACTGCGTCGAGGGCTGGAGCGCGATCGGCAAATGGACGGGCGTGCCGCTGTCGTTGCTGCTCGATCAGGCACGGATGAGCGACCGCGCGCGCTTCATCGTCTTTCGCTGCGCCGATCGGATCGGCGGCGCGCCCTATTACGAATCGATCGACCTGATCGACGCCTTTCATCCGCAGACGATCATGGCCTGGGCACTCAACGACCAGCTTCTTGCGATCCGCAACGGCGCGCCACTGCGGCTCCGCGTCGAACGCCAGCTCGGCTACAAGCACGCCAAATATGTCCACGGCATCGAGGCCGTGGCGAGCCTCGACGGTATCGGACTGGGCAAGGGCGGCTTCTGGGAGGATCGCGTCGATTACGAATGGTATGCGGGCATCTGAATCGCTCCGCGCTTGACCTGAGCGCACGCCGCCTTACCCCTTGAATCGGGGGACAAAGCGGACGGAGACGCAATGGCTCTTATTGACAGCTTTCTGCAGCGGCTGGTCAAGCGCGGCACGCTGACTCTCACCGATCACCGCGGCAGCCGGAAGACCTTCGGCACGCCCGATTCTCAATATGGCGATGTTGCAATCCGGTTCGCGGACAGCGGGGTCGCCGGATACATCGTCCGCCACCCCCGGCTGGGTGCGGCCGAGACCTTCATGGACGGACGCCTGATCATCGAGCAGGGCGACATCCTCGATCTCATCACGCTCATCCGCAAGAACAGCCCATGGGAACGCGGCGGCAAGCTGTCGATCAAGAACCCGGTGCGCCGCGCGCTGAGCAATGCGCAGAGCCGCCTGTCGCGGCTCAACTGGGAAAGCCGGTCCCGGCGCAATGTCGCGCATCATTACGATCTCGGGAACAGCCTCTACCAGCTCTTCCTCGACGACGACATGCAATACAGCTGCGCCTATTTCACCGATCCCGCCAACAGCCTCGAACAGGCGCAGGAGGACAAGAAGGCGCATATCGCCGCCAAACTCTGCTTATCGCCCGGCCAGCGCGTGCTCGACATCGGCTGCGGCTGGGGCGGGATGGCGCTCTATCTCAACCGGCATTTCGATGTCGACGTGCTCGGCATCACGCTGTCCGAGGAACAGCTCAGGACCGCGCGCGACCGCGCCGCCGCAGCGGGTGTGTCGGATCGCGTGAAGTTCGAGCTGATCGACTATCGCAACCTCGAGGGACAGTTCGACCGCATTGTCTCGGTGGGCATGTTCGAGCATGTCGGCCCGCCGCACTATCCAGAATTCTTCCGCCAGTGCCGCAACCTGATGACCGATGACGGCGTGATGCTGCTCCACACGATCGGCCGCTTCGGCGGACCGGGCACCACCGACGCCTTCACGCGCAAATATATCTTCCCCGGCGGCTACATCCCCGCCTTGAGCGAGGTGATCGCGGCGAGCGAGAAGAACCGGCTGATCGCCACCGATGTCGAGACGCTGCGCCTCCACTACGCGCTCACCATCCACCACTGGTACCGGCGCACCGCCGAGAACCGGGACAAGATCGTGCGGCTCTATGACGAGCGCTTCTTCCGCATGTGGCAATTCTATCTGGCGGGCGCGATCTCGACCTTCGAATATGGCGGGATGGGCAATTTCCAGATCCAGTACGCCAAACGACGCGACACGCTGCCCATCACCCGCGACTATATCGCAGGGGACGAACAGCGCGTCGCGCGCAAGGTCTGAAGGCGATCAGGCGCCGAAACCGCCGTCGATCGTGTGCATGGCCCCGGTGATCATCGCGCCATGCGGGCCCGCGATGAAGGCGGTCATCTCGGCGATCTCGTCGGCATGGACATGGCGCTTGATCGCCATGAAACCGTGCATGAAGTCGGCCATCGGGCCGTCGGCGGGGTTCATGTCGGTATCGACGGGCCCCGGCTGGACCGCATTCACCGTGATGCCGCGCTCCCCGAAATCGCGCGCGAGGCCGCGCACCATGCCCTGCACCGCCGACTTCGTCAGCGCATAGGCCGCCCCGCCCGCAAAGGGCATGGTGTCGCCATTGACCGAACCGATGACGATGATGCGGCCGCCCTCGTTCATCCGGCGCGCCGCCTCGACCGCGGCATGATAGGGCGCGTTGACGTTGATCGCGATCATCCGGTCGACCGCGTCGGCATCGAGCGTCAGCGGGTCGCCCATCACCAGCGTCCCCGCATTGATCACGATCACGTCGAGCGCGCCGCGTGCCGCGACGGTCTGGATCAGCGCATCGCGGTCGGCGCTGTCGGTGCGGACGGCTTCGGCACCCGTTTCGGCGGCAAGCGCGTCGGCGGCATCCTTCGAGCCCGCATAGGTGAAGGCTACCTTGCCACCACCCTTGGCGAAACGGCGGACAAGCGATGCGCCTATGCCGCGGCTGCCGCCCAGGACGAGGACATTCTTGTTGTTGAACTCGGACATGAGAGGGGTTCCTTGAGTTAATGTAGTGAGTGCTATATATATGTGCCGCGGCGATGACTCAAGGAGTTTTTTAGTGTCTGCTACAGAAAAAATACGTACGCGGGGCCGGCCGCGCTCCTTCGATGTCGAGGGCGCGATCGACACCGCGATGCGGTTGTTCCACGCGCGCGGTTATGATGCGGTGGGCGTGGCCGAACTCGGCGCCGAGCTCGGTATCAGGCCCCCCAGCTTCTACGCTGCTTTCGGGAGCAAGGCGGGGCTCTTCGAGCGCGCGCTGGAACGCTATGTGCAGGGCGAAGCCAATGTGTTCGGCTATGCGCGTGCCAAGGGCGGCAGCGTGGCCGATGTCATCGAGGCGACGCTTGCCCGTGCCGCGCAAATCTATCCCGAACGCGACGGCGTTGCCGGCTGTCTCGTGCTCGACGGCACGCGCAACAGCACCGATGCCGACGCGCGGGCGATCTCGGCTGAAGCCAAGTGCCACAGCCGCCAAGCGATACGCGACTTTATCGCGACCGAGAATGCGGCGCGTGCCGAGGAACTCGCCCGGCTGGTGACCATCGCGCTCGAGGGCATGTCCGCCGCCGCACGCGACGGCGCGGACGAGGCAACGCTCAGCGGTTTCGCTTCTAGTATCGCCCGCGCCTTTCGCCGGGAGATCAGCGGGGACTAATCACCAGCGCGGCGCCAGATCCCCGGCTCTAATGGTGGGGAGTCGCCATCGCGAGGTCGCCCTCGGCCTTGCTCAGCGTCCCGTCCTTGTCGGTGTCGGCCTTGGCGAACCAGTTGTTCTTCATCGCCATATATTCGGACTGCGACAGCGAGCCGTTCTTGTCGGTGTCGGCGGCCGCCCATTTGGCGTCGTCCTTCTTGGCCATGCCTTCAGCGGCACTTAGCTGGCCGTCGCCATTGGCGTCCTTCTTGGTCCAGCCCGCGGTGGTTGCCGCATCAAACTCCGCGCGCGTGATCCGGCCGTCGCCATCGGCATCGGCGGTCTTCCGCATGTCACCAGCATAGGCGGTACCGCCCAGCGCACACAGCGCGACTGCGGCAAACAGCGTGTATTTCATGACATCCTCCTGATCGGGCGTCCTTTAGCGGCGCCGATAGAGAAAGAACGTGCGGCATGCCCGGCATATCCTTCGGTTCCACGCGTCGCCGCGAAAGCCGAACGGGTCAGCGCGGATATCGCTGGTCCATCATCTCGAGCGAAGTCCGGATCAACTCCTCCAGTACCGACTGATCCACATCGTCGAGACGCTTTAGATAAAGGCACGACTTGCCCGTCTTGTACTTGCCCAGCCGCTGCATCAGCGCGGGCGGGTCATATCCGTCCATGACATAGAGGGTCAGCGCCTCCTTGCGCGGCGAAAAGCCGATGCGCGGCGCATCGCCCTCGCGCCCGCTTTCATAACGATAATGATAGCAGCCGAAGCCGATAATGGCCGGTCCCCACATGACGGGCGGATGACCCGACAGGCGTTCCATCATCAACGCGACGCGCTTCGCGTCCTCGCGGCGCCCCTCGGGTTCGATCGTGGCGAGAAAGTCGGCTACACTCGCTGTGGTCGGCTGCGTCTTGTTCTCGGCCATAAGCACCCTCTCCTTGCTCCCCAAAAGCTACCACAGATGTTGCACGCCGGCGCGATAGCGCATAACCGCGCACGCGACTCCACCAACGCCATTCGGGAATCTGCAATCATGAGCGACAAGATCGGCCGCCCAGACATCCAAAAGGTCGTGCTGGCCTATTCGGGCGGCCTCGACACCAGCGTGATCCTGAAATGGTTGCAGCAGACCTATAATTGCGAAGTCGTCACCTTCACCGCCGACCTCGGCCAGGGCGAGGAGCTCGAGCCCGCGCGCGCCAAGGCGCAGCTCATGGGGATCAAGCCCGAGCACATCTTCATCGACGACCTCCGCGAGGAGTTCGTGAAGGACTATGTCTTCCCGATGATGCGCGCCAACGCGCTCTACGAGGGCTGCTATCTGCTCGGCACCTCGATCGCGCGCCCGCTCATCGCCAAGCGCCAGATCGAGATCGCGAAAATGGTGGACGCCGATGCGGTCAGCCATGGCGCGACCGGCAAGGGCAATGACCAGGTCCGCTTCGAGCTCGGCTATTACGCGCTCAATCCCGACATCAAGGTGATCGCGCCCTGGCGCGAATGGGATCTGACCAGCCGCACCGCGCTGATCGCATTCGCCGAGCAACACCAGATCCCGGTGCCCAAGGACAAGCGCGGCGAAAGCCCCTTCTCGACCGACGCCAACCTTCTCCACACCTCGTCCGAGGGCAAGGTGCTCGAGGATCCGTGGGAAGAGGTGCCCGACTATGTCTTCTCGCGCACCGTCAATCCCGAGGACGCGCCCGATAGCCCCGAGATCATCTCGATCGATTTCGAGCGCGGCGACGCGGTCGCGGTCAATGGCGAGGGTCTGAGCCCCGCCAGCCTGCTCGCCAAGCTCAACGACCTCGGCCGCACGCACGGCATCGGCCGCCTCGACCTGCTCGAGAACCGCTTCGTCGGCATGAAGAGCCGCGGCATGTACGAGACGCCCGGCGGCACGATCCTGCACATCGCGCATCGCGGCATCGAGCAGATGACGCTCGACCGCGGCGCGGCGCACCTCAAGGACGAGCTGATGCCGCGCTATGCCGAGCTCATCTACAACGGCTTCTGGTTCAGCCCCGAGCGCGAGATGCTCCAGGCCGCGATCGACCACAGTCAGGACAAGGTGACGGGCACGGTCCGCCTCAAGCTCTACAAGGGCGCCGCGCACCTGATCGGCCGCAAGTCGCCTCATTCGCTCTATTCGGAGAAGGTCGTCACCTTCGAGGACGACCAGGGCGCCTATGACCAGCGCGACGCCGAGGGCTTCATCAAGCTCAACGCGCTCAGGCTGCGGCTGCTCGGGCGGCGCGATCGCTGATGCCCGGCGCGGGGGGACGCAACTGGTGGGAAACGCGCGCCTATGCGGTGGCGCTGGTCCTGCTCGCGACAGTCCCCCTGATCTGGCCGGATATCCTCCCGCTCGTCGATCTGCCCGCGCATATCGGGCGCTACAGCGTCCAGCTTGACCTCGCGAACAGCCCGCAACTGCAGCAGTTCTACGGTTTCGAGTGGCGCTGGATCGGCAATCTCGGGGTCGACCTGCTGATCGTACCGTTCGGAAAGCTCTTCGGCGTCGAGCTCGGAACCAAGCTCATCGTCATGGCGATCCCGCCGCTCACGGTCGCGGGCTTCCTCGCCGTGGCACAGGCGGTGCACGGGCGCCTGCCGCCGACCGCTGCGCTCGCGCTGCCGCTTGCCTACGCCTTCCCCTTCCAGTTCGGCTTCGTCAATTTCGCGCTGTCGATGGCGCTGTCGATGCTCGCCTTCGCGCTGTGGCTCAACCTCGCATCGCGCCCGACGCTGCGCGCCGCACTGTTCGTTCCGCTCTCGATTGTCTTGTGGACCGTCCATGTCTTCGGCTGGGCAGTGCTCGGCCTCCTTGCCTTCACCGCGGGCATCATCCGCAATCGCGATGCGGGTCATGGCTGGATCGCGGCGATCTTTCGCGGCGGCATCGGCTGCCTGCCGCTTGCGCCCCCCGCGCTGCTGATGCTCGCCTGGCGCTCCGATGGCTCGGCGGGCACCACGGGCGACTGGTTCAACTGGGACATCAAGCGTGCCTATTTCGTCCAGATATTGCGCGATCGCTGGCAGGTGTTCGACACGCTGTCGCTGTTCACGCTCGTCACCGCGCTCGCGGTCGCGCTTCCCAGCCCCAGGGCAGGCTTTTCGCGCATGCTCGGCCTCGCCGCACTCGTCCTCGCCCTCACCTATGTGCTGCTGCCGCGGATCCTGATCGGCTCGGCTTATGCCGATATGCGGCTCGCGCCCTTTGCGCTCGCCATCGCGCTCCTCGCGATCCGCTTCAGGTCCGACTGTCCGCGCCGCACGCTCCGGTGGATCGCGATCGCCAGCTGCGCGCTGTTCGTTGCGCGCATCGGGGGTCACACGGTCAGTTACTGGCTATACGACCGCGCCTATGACCACACGCTCGTGGCGCTGCCGCATATTCCGCAGAATGCGCGGATGGTCTCCTTCGTCGGCAAGCCCTGCCGCGAGGACTGGACCAAGTCGCGGCTCGACCACCTCTCCGCGCTCGCGCTCGTCCGCAAGCAGGCCTTCTCCAATGACCAATGGGCGATGGCGGGCGCGCAGCTGCTCAGTGTCCGCCTGGCTGGCGCGGCCCCCTTTACCGAGGATCCGTCGCAGTTCGTCTTCCCCGCGCACTGCGCCGCCCCGCCCTGGCGCTCGATCGACCAGGCACTGACCGCGGTGCCGCACGTTTTCGACTATGTCTGGCTGATCGACGCACCCGCATTCGACCCGCGATCGCTCGGCGATTTCCGATTGGTCTGGCGCAATGACATGTCGGCGCTCTACAAGCGCCATGGGCAGGGCCTTTCCGGCCCCGATAGGAACATGAAACCCGCGCAATGACCCCGCCTCGCCTTTCCGTCGTAGTGCCTTGCTACAATGAGCAGGGCTGTCTTGCCGAACTCCACCGTCGTATCGGCGATGCCGCGGTCGCTGCGGTCGGCGATTCCTTCGAAATCGTGCTCGTCAACGACGGATCGCGTGACGCGAGCTGGGATCTGATGCGCGATATCGCCGCGCGCGACCCGCATGTCGTCGCGATCGACCTGTCGCGCAATCACGGCCACCAGCTCGCGCTGACCGCGGGGCTCGACCTCTGTTCGGGCGAGGCGATCCTGATCATCGACGCCGATCTGCAGGACCCGCCCGAACTGCTCGGGGCGATGCTCGCCGAAATGGAGGCGCAGCAGGCCGATGTCGTCTATGCGGTCAGGCGCAAGCGCGCGGGCGAGACCGCGTTCAAGCGCGCCACCGCGGCGCTCTTCTATCGCGCGCTTTCGTGGCTGACCGATATCGCGATCCCCGTCGACACCGGCGATTTCCGGCTGATGAGCCGGCGCGCGCTCGACGCGCTGCTCTCGCTCCCCGAGCAGGCGCGCTTCGTGCGCGGCATGGTTGCCTGGATCGGTTTCCGCCAGGTCCCCTTTCCCTACGATCGCGCCGAACGGCTGGCGGGTGAAACCAAGTACCCACTGCGCAAGATGGTACGCTTCGCGCTCGACGCGGTCACGGGATTCTCGACGGTGCCGCTTCGTCTCGCAAGCTATATGGGGCTGGGCCTCGCCGCGGCCTCGCTGCTGCTCCTCGCCTATACCGTCTATGGCTGGCTTTCCGGCAAGGCGATCGAGGGCTGGACCTCGCTGATGCTCGTTGTCGTCGTACTGGGCGCGGTCCAGATGTTCGTGCTCGGGATGATCGGCGAGTATCTGGGACGGCTCTACATCGAATCGAAGCGCCGTCCGCTCTACATCATCGCGGAAGTCGCCGGGCAGGCCGGCGGACGCCGCGCGCACGGCCATGTCGCGGGTCAGGCGACGACGATCGCCACCAGCGAGACACCCGGCGGCATCGGCGCGCGCCCGACAGCATAGCGTTCGAGCGCGAACAGCCGCTCGAATGTCCGGTTGATCAGCGCGGGCGGCAGCGCATCGTCGCTGTCCTGCTTGCCCGTCAGCCTTCCGGCAAGCCGTGCGGCCGCAGCAAGCGGGAACAGGATGCTGTTGAACCAGCTGAGCATCTCGAGCTTGAGCCCGGCATCCGCAATCGCGCGCGACAGCGTCGCCTTGGTGTAGCGCCGGAAGTGATGATTGACCACGTCATGCGCGCTCCACATCCACGGGAAGGCGGGAACGGTGAGCAGGATGCGTCCGCCCGGCTTCAGGCAGCCGGCGATCGACCGGAGCGCGGCGCGGTCATCCTCGACATGCTCGAGCACGTCGAGCAACGCGATCAGGTCATAATGATGCGGCGCGACGCCCGTCAGCCCCGGAAGCGGCGCGTTGCCGACCTCGCGTCCAAGCCGCTGCGTCGCGATCGCGCGCGCGGCAGCGTCGATCTCGATCGCGTCCACGCGGCCGAACCGGCCGAGCATCTCGAGATTGTGCCCGGTACCGCAGCCGATTTCGAGCAGGCGTGCGTCGCCGGGCAGCGCAATGCGACGCGCGATGACCGAAGCGAGGATCTCGCGGCGCGCGCGGTACCACCAGTGCTGGCTGTCGAGATCCGCCATCCGATCATAGACGATGCGCTCCATCAGCCGAACACCCAGACGCGATTGAGCGCGAAGGTCACCAGCGGCGTGACGAACACCATCGGGATCACCGGCCACCAGGTCGGACCGCCCAGCGGCCCCGTCAGTACCCAGACGAACAGGCTGTTGAGCACGAAGCTGACGAGCGAGACCATGACGAAGCGCCACGTGGTGCGCGCCAGGTTGTCGCGCGAACCATGGCCGCGAAAGCTCCACCGGCTGTGCAGCACATAGCCGATGGCCACCGATACGGCGTAGGCAATGACATTGGCGACGAGCGGCGCGACTCCCGCGAAGGTCGCGGTTACCCAATAAGCCCCCGCGCCGAGCAGCGTCACGAAGCCGCCGGTCAGGCCATAGCGCACCAGCTGACCCAGCAGGATCTGTCTTTCGACCGAAAGATCGCCCAAAATCTCTATGCCCTTCACTTGTGCTCTGGCAAAGAGCCTCTAATCGCGGGCGTGGGATATGAAAAGGGCGATCGGGCGGGTGGTCATGAAGATTGACTGGAAGAACGCGCATCAGCGCTGGCGCGTGCTGACCTTGCTGATCTGGATCGCCTTTGCGGTGTTCCTGATCGTCAACCGCTGGGCTGCAATCCACTGGTTCGCGCTGGGCGACACCGATGACAATCTGCGCATGATGGAGGTGCGCGCCTGGCTGAACGGTCAGGGCTGGTTCGATCTGCGCCAATACCGGCTCAATCCGCCCCACGGTTTCAACATCCACTGGTCGCGGCTCGTCGACATTCCCATCGCTGGCCTGATCCTCGCGACCAAGCCCTTTTTCGGCACGCCGATCGCCGAGCGCATCGCCGTGACGGTGGCTCCCATGCTCCCGCTCGGGGTCACACTGTTCGCCATGGGACTTGCGGTGCGCCGACTGATCGCGCCGTGGAGCTTCGCGCTCGCCGCGTTGCTCATGATCGGCGCGTCCTCGACGATGGCAATGTTCTCGCCGACGCGCATCGATCATCACAACTGGCAGCTCGCTATGCTCGCGGTGATCGTGGCGGGGCTTGTCGACCCCAATGCGCGGCGCGGCGGAATCACAGCGGGCATCGCGAGTGCGCTGTCGCTCGTCATCGGCTTCGAGATGATGCCCTATCTGGGGCTCGCCGGGGCCGCGATCACGCTGCGCTGGATCTGGGATCGCGCCGAGGCCGCGCGGCTCCAGACCTATGCGATCACGCTCGCGGCGGGTTCGGCGCTCGGCTATGCGCTATTCGCCTCCTACGACAATCGCGTGCCACGGTGCGACGTGCTCTCGCCTGCCTGGATGTCAACGATGGTGCTGGCGGGCGGCCTGCTGTTCCTGCTCGCCCGGTTGCCGCTCGAGACTCGCTGGCAACGGCTCGGCGCGGCGGGCGTCGCAGGGGCGCTCGTTGGCGGCTTCCTCGCCGGCGCCTGGCCGCAATGCCTCGGCAAGCCCGAAGGCGTGTCTCCCGAACTCCAGAAAAGCTGGTTGAACAACATCCGCGAGGTCCGCCCCGTCTATCGTCAGGAATGGCGCACGATGGCGACGATGCTCGCACTGCCCGTCACCGGTTTGCTCGGCAGCCTGGCCGCTGTGTGGTTCAGCCGGCGCGATGCCGCAAAGCTTGTCGTCTGGTGCTCAGTCACCTTGCTGTCGGCCTGCGGCTTCGCGCTGCTCTTCTTCCAGAGCCGTGCCGCACCCGCGGCACAGCTGCTCGCGGTGCCGGGCGGCGTGGCGCTGGTCTGGCTGCTGTTCCCGCGCCTGCGCGCCAGCCGCCATCTGCTCGTGCGGGTGCTGGGCGCTGCGCTCGTCGTCATCATCGGCTCGGGTTTCGCGGTTCCCTGGGTACTCCAGATGATCCCCAAGGAGGCCGAAACCAAAAGCGGCACAGTGGTGCGCAAGGCGGGCGCCGCCTGCGGCACGATTCCCGCAATGGCGCCGCTCAACAAGTTTCCGCGCGCGGTGGTCATGACAATGAACGACCTAGGTCCGCGGCTGATCACACTGACGCATCACGACGCGATTTCGGGACCGTATCACCGCAATGGCGAGGCCATTCTCGACCTGCATCACGCCTTTGACGGCACGCCCGACAAGGCGCGCGCGATCGCGAAGAAGCATGGCGCGACCTTGCTCCTGATCTGCCCCGGCTTTGCCGAGGGCACGGTGTACAAGGCACGCAGCCCCAAGGGCTTCTACGCCCAGCTCGAGGCAGGCAAGGTGCCCGCCTGGCTGACCCCGGTGGCGCTGCCCAAGGGATCCCCCTTCCGGCTGTGGCGGATCAAGGACTGAGCCCGTCGCGGGGGATCAGCCCAGATTGGCCTTGATCCCGTCTATCACGAACTGCGCAGCGAGCGCGGCCAGAAGAACGCCGAGCAGGCGCGTCACGACGGTTTCAACCTTGGGGCCGACGAAGCGCATCAGCGGCCCCGCGGCGAGCAGGCAGGCAAGCGTCAGCAGCAGGATCGCGCCCATCGCGCCGAGCACGACAAGCGTCTGCTCAAGCCCCTTGCTGCGCGCCATCATCAGCATGACGCTCGCGATCGAGCCGGGACCCGCTATCATCGGGATCGCCATCGGGAAGATCGAGACATCCTCGTGCTCGGGGCTCGCCTGCACCTCCTTGGCGCGTTCCTCGCGGCGCTGGGTGCGCTTTTCGAACACCATTTCGAGCGCGATCAGGAACAGCATGACGCCGCCCGCGATGCGGAAGCTGTCGAGACTGATGCCGAGCGCGCCGAGCAGCTTCTCGCCAAACAGCGCGAAGACGAGCAGGATCAATGCGGCGACGAACACCGCGCGGATCGCCATCGCACGCCGCGCCTGCGCATGCGCACCTGCGGTCAGGCTGGCATAGATCGGCGCACAACCCGGCGGATCGATCACGACGAAGAAGGTGACGAGCGCTGAGACGAACAGCTCGATCATGCCTGCTTTACCCCCTCACAAATGCTGCCGGGCATTCGCCCCGGCTCAGACGATCACAGTCCTTCGGGCGCGGCAAGCCCCAGCCGCGCATGTGCGGCGACGAGCGTGTTGCGCAGCAGCACCGCGATCGTCATCGGGCCGACCCCGCCGGGTACGGGCGTGATCGCGCCCGCAACCTCGGCCGCCTCGGCATAGGCGACATCGCCCACCAGCCGCGTCTTGCCGGCCTCGCTGCCGGCAACGCGGTTGATGCCAACGTCGATCACCGTCGCACCGGGCCTGATCCAGTCGCCTTTCACCATGTCGGGGCGGCCCACCGCTGCCACGACGATATCGGCGCGGCGCACGACATCGGGCAGATCCCTGGTTCGGCTGTGCGCGATCGTGACGGTGCAGCTTTCCTTGAGCAGCAGTTGCGCCATCGGCTTGCCGACGATGTTGGAGCGGCCGATCACCACCGCGTTCAGGCCCGACAGGTCGCCCAGCCGGTGCTTGAGCAGCATCAGACAGCCGAGCGGGGTGCAGGGCACGAGCGCATCCTCGCCCACCGCGAGCCTGCCCGCATTGACGACATGGAAGCCGTCAACGTCCTTGGCGGGGTCGATCGTGCCGATCACCGCCTTCTCGTCAATCTGCGGCGGCAAGGGCAGCTGGACGAGGATGCCGTCGACCATGTCATCGGCGTTGAGCGCCTCGACCAGTGCGATCAGTTCGTCCTGGCTGACGCTTGTCGGCAGCTTGTGCTCGATGCTCTGCATCCCCGCTGCCACCGTGGCCTTGCCCTTGGAGCGGACATAGACCTGGCTGGCGGGATCCTCACCCACCAGCACCACCGCAAGCCCGGGCGCGCGGCCCGAGACGCGGTGGAAGGCGGGCACCGCCGCCGCAACGCGTTCACGCAGGCCTTCGGCAAAGGCCTTTCCATCAATGATTTGGGCTGTCATGGCGACGCCCTGTACAGTTTCTGAAGCGCCTGCGCCAGCCGCTCGGGATCGCCCGCGATCCTGACCTGCTTCATCCGCGCGGTCTCGCCGCTGAGGATCGTGATGTCGCGCCGCGGGATGTCGAGCGCACCGGCGAGGAAGCGGACGAGTGCCTTATTGGCGGCGCCCTCCACGGGCGGCGCGCGCAGCCGGACGGGCAGCCAGCCTTCCCTCGGCTCAAGCACCGCATCGCGCGCAGCGCGCGGCGTTACGCGCACCGCGACAATCAACCCGTCGCCGTCTGCACACCAGACGCTCAATTAGGTCAGCGAATAGGCGATGTTGGGGATGACGATGTTCATCAGGATATAGAGGATCAGCAGCACCACCAGCGGCGACAGGTCGAGCGCACCCAGATCGGGCATGATCCGGCGGATCGGCGCATAGAGTGGCCGGGTGATGCGATCGAGCGCGTAGAGCACCGAGCGGACGAAATCGCTGCTGGTGTTGATCACGTTGAACGCGACGAGCCAGGACAGGATCGCCTGGATGATGATCACCCACCACAGCACATAAAGGAGAAAGGCAATGATCTGGAGCAAGGTGAGCATGGGCGTCCCCGACTAGGATTATGTTTCAGAGCCGTAGCCGAAATCCGGCCCCGGCGACAACTGCCTCAACGATGCACCAGCGTGCCTGCGCCGCGCCGCGTGAAGATTTCGAGCAGCATCGCGTGGGGCACCCGGCCATCGAGCACGACCGCCGCGTCGACTCCGGCCTCGACCGCCCGCACGCAGGTCTCGAGCTTGGGGATCATTCCCCCCGAGATCGTGCCGTCCTGCTGCAGCCGCGCGATCGCATGCGGATCGAGATCGGTCAGCAACTGCTTGTCCTTGTCGAGTACGCCGGGAACGTCGGTGAGCAGGAACAGGCGCGACGCCCCCATCGCCGCAGCCACCGCGCCCGCCATCGTATCCGCGTTGATGTTGTAGGTATGGCCGTCGGCGCCGACACCTATCGGCGCGACCACGGGAATCATCCCCGCTGACGAAATCGTGTCGAGTACCGTCCGGTCGACCTGCGCGGGCTCGCCAACAAAGCCGAGATCGAGCACCTGCTCGATACTGGAATCGGGGTCGCGGCGCGTACGGCTGACCTTCTCGGCGGTGACGAAGCCGCCGTCCTTGCCCGAAATGCCGACCGCGCGCCCGCCCGCCTGCGCGATCCAGGCGACGATCTCCTTGTTGATCGCACCCGACAGCACCATTTCGGCGACCTTGGCGGTCTCGGCATCGGTGACGCGCAGCCCATCTACGAACCGCGATTCGACGCCCAATTGCTTGAGCATCGCGCCGATCTGGGGCCCGCCGCCATGGACAACGACGGGATTGATCCCCACCATCTTCATCAGCACGACATCCTCGGCGAAATCGCGCGCGAGCTCGGGATCGCCCATCGCATGGCCGCCATATTTCACGACGAAGGTCTTGCCCGCATAGCGCTGCATATAGGGCAGCGCCTCGGTGAGCGTTTCGGCCTTGGCGAGCAGCGCGGGATCGGGGGCGTGGGACACGGTTCAGACTTCCATTGGCTTGGTGTCGAGCCTGCGGCCAAGCGCGACGAACAGGGTGATGAGCACGGGCACGAGCACGATCGAGAGTACGACCTTGGTCAGCATCTGTCCCGCCATCAGCGACAGGATCGGCCGTTCGCCGAGGAAGGAGATCGAGATGAACAGCACCGTGTCGACGATCTGCGAAATGACGCTGGCTATGATTCCGCGCAGCCAGACGAGCTTTCCCTCGCCACGCGACAGGCGCGAGAAGATCACGACGTTGAGCGTCTGCGAAATGCCGTAGGAGATGAGCCCCGCGATCATCATCCGCGCGCTCTGCCCGACGACGATCGGAAAGGCGTCGATCGCGGGCGGATACATTTCGGCGTCGTGCGGCAGCGCGATCACCAGCTGGATCAACGCCGCGGAGACGAGCAGCGGTATGAAGCCGAGCCGAACAAGCGCGGTCGCAGTCTTCTGGCCATGAAGCTCGGCGATCGCGCTCGAGATCACGACGAGCAGCAGAAATGCGAAGATCCCCGCCTCCACCGCGAGCGGGCCAAGCGCGACCTGCTTTACCCCGAGCACCCCCGCGATGCAGACCATGCCGCCATAGAGCACCGAAAAGACGAACAGCGATCGCGAAATGGTTGTCGGCATGGCGTGTCCCGGCCCGGAAAAGATGCGCCCGCATAGCGCGGCTGACCGCGCGGCAAAACGAAAAAGCGTAGCCGCGGGATTTCGCCGAAGGTCACTAAAGTCAGCCACGCGACGAAAATCCCCTCGATCAGTTCCGACGCGGTGATCGAGAGAGTCGATCAGAACCCGCAAGGCGCCGCGTGCGGGACAGGGTCATGGCGATCGGTCATGCTGCAGGCATAACCGATTGCAGGGGCTGTAGGACAGCGGCGATCGGATGCCGAACGTCGATCGCAAGTTCAACGCGTCGGGACGGGCTCGTCGCCCGAATAGTCGTAGAAGCCGCGCCCGGTCTTGCGGCCGTACCAACCCGCCTCGACATATTTGACGAGCAGCGGCGCGGGGCGGAACTTGGGATCGCCCGTGCCCGAATAGAGCACCTTGCAGATCTCGAGGCAGGTATCGAGGCCGATGAAATCGGCGAGCGTCAGCGGGCCCATCGGGTGGTTGAGCCCCATGGTGATCGCGGTGTCGATGTCGCGGATCGTGGCCACCCCCTCACCCAGCGCAAAGCACGCCTCGTTGAGCATGGGCAGCAGGATCCGGTTGACGATGAAGCCCGGCGCGTCGTTGGCGTGGACGACCTTCTTGCCGATCGCCGCGGCATAGGTCTCGACGATCTTGACGGTCCCGTCGCTGGTCGCGAGGCCGCGGATCAGCTCGATCAGCCCCATCACGGGCACGGGATTGAAGAAATGGACGCCGACGAAGCGCGCCGCATCGGGGGTCGCCTGCGCGAGCCGCGTGATCGGGATCGACGAGGTGTTGGAGGCGAGCACCGCCTGATGGCCGAGGATCTTGCCGACACTCTCGAAGATCGCGCGCTTGACCTCCTCGCGCTCGGTCGCGGCCTCGATGATCAGCCCGGCCGAGGCCATCGGCGCGAAATCGCCGACGGGCTCGATCCGCGCCAGCGCCTGGTCACGCGTCGCGCCGTCGATCTTCTCCTTGTCGACGAGCCGGCCCAGCTGCCGCGCAATGCCTTCCCTGGCGCGCTCAGCGATTTCGAGCTTGGCGTCGGCAAGCAGAACGCGATAGCCCGCCTGCGCCGAAACCTGGGCGATCCCCGCCCCCATCTGCCCCGCACCGATCACGCCAACCGCCTGCATGTTCTTCCTCCTCAACCTGTGCGACCGCCCCCTAGAGCGGATCGGTATTCAGCGCCAAGCCTTATCCTTTATTCTCTTCTCCGCGCCTCCGCGTCTCCGCGCGAGAAAAAGCGATGTTCGCGCGGAGACGCGGAGACGCGAAGGACAATAAAGGGCTTCGACAGGCTCTCCTGAGCGAGTCGAAGGGCCGAACGGTAAACGCGCTTGTGTGGCGCCGTTCTAGACCGGCAGTCCCTGGAGCAGCTTGGGCAGATTGCCCGATTCGCCGCGTGCCTCCGCCATGAAGGTCCGCTTGAGGGGCGGTATCCGCTGGACCGCGCCGAGGCCGAAACGGCGGACCGCCGATGCGGTCTTGCCCGGCAGTCCGAAAAGCCGCGTCAGACCGTCGGTCGAGGCGGCGACCATGAAGGTGTCGAGACCGCGCCAGCGATCATAGCGCGCGAGCAATTGCGCATCGCCCGGGTCGAGCCCGATACGCACGCCCTCGACGAGCACTTCGGCGAGTGCCGCGACATCGCGGAAGCCGAGATTGAGCCCTTGCCCCGCGATCGGATGGATGCCGTGCGCCGAATCGCCGACCAGCGCGAGACGCTCGCCCGTGATGCGCGCGGCATGGTGGAAGCCCAGCGGAAAGCTCTGGCGCGGCGCGGCCGCGCTCAGCTTGCCGAGGAACCCGCCCATGCGCTTCTCCGCCTCGGCCCAGAAGGCGCGGTCGGACAGCTTGAGCATTGCCGGCGCGTCAGCCGCTTTCACCGTCCAGACGATCGCCGAGCGGTTGCCCGGCAGCAGCGGTAGCAGCGCGAACGGCCCCGCAGGGTAGAAAATCTCGTACGCCACATTCTCATGCGGCACTTCGTGTTCGAAGGCCGAGATGATCGCGGCGTGGTCGTACTGCCAGCGCGCGACGTTGATCCCCGCTGCCGTTCGCGTTGGCGAATTACGCCCCTCGCACGCCGCGAGCAGCGCCCCCTTGAGCCTGCGTCCGTCCTCGAGCGTGACATGCACGCCCGCTGCGTCCCGAACCACATCGGCGGCGCGTGCGGGCATCATCAGCGTGATATTGGGCTGGGCGAGCGCGGCCTCGCGCAGCGCGGTGCGCAGCAGCCGGTTCTCGAACATGATACCGAGCGGGCCCGCCTCGTCCTCGGGCGTGAAGTCGAGGATCCCGGGCGCAAGCCCGTCGCTGACATGAATGCGTTTGATCGGGCACCCCTTGCCCTCAAGGTGCTGCCCGACACCAATCGCCTCGAGCATCCGCCAGCTCGCACTCGCCACCGCCGAGGCGCGACCGTCGAAGCCCGGTGCGAGCTGCGCCTCGGGATTTGCGGAATCAATGACGATCGAGGTGACGCCCTGCGCACCCAACGCGATCGCGAGCGTGAGCCCGACAAGCCCGCCGCCGAGGATGATGACGTCGCTTTCAGCGATGGTTTCTGAAGTCATGTCCCGTCCTTATCCCACCCGCACCGGTCGCAAAAGCCCGGAACGGCTCGTCGCGCAAAAGCCGCATCTGGCCGGGGACTCTTGACGCCGAGTCGCCAGAAAGCGCATTGTACAAATGCGGAACAACAGCTTTTCCGCGATTTTCGGGGGTGGCATGGCAAGCCGCATGAGCAAGAACGTGCCAGTGTGGCGCGAATCGATGAAGCGCGGCGCGGTCCGCACCAGCGCGCTGATCGGGGGCGCGGCGGTGCTCGTCGGCGCTTTGCTGCTCGTGCTCGCGCTCGCCAGCTACCGCCCGAGCGATCCTGCGGCGATGACCGCCGCGGGGGGCCCCGCGCGCAATCTGGTAGGCGGCATCGGTGCCTGGACCGCCGACCTGCTGCTCGCGACCTTCGGACCCGCGATCGCGCTCATCATCCCGCTGCTTGCGGTCTTCGGGATCAGGCTGCTGCGCGGCGTGCCCGTCGGGCGCTGGCGGCGCATGCTCATCGGCGCGCTGATCGGCATCATGTTCATTGGCGGTGCGCTTGCGCTCTTCCGCGCCAATGCGATCGCCTGGCTCCCCGGCGGGTTTGGCGGCGCGCTGGGGCTGGCGCTTGCCGGGATCACCGACTGGTCGTTGGGCCTGCTCGGCGACGCGCCGGCGCGCGGCTGGATCCGCACCGCGATGCTCGTCGCCTTTGCGGGAACCGGCATTGTCCTATGGGCCAAGAGCCTCGGCCTCGACGACGAGGAACGCGCCTGGCTGTTCCGCCGCCGCGAGCGCGCCGAGGACGATTTCGACGAGGGTTATGAGGACGCGGATGACGGCATCGCGCTCACCGAGCCCGCGCCGCGCCGTGCCGAGCCCCGCCGCGCGGCCGAAGCGGAGGAGCGTCGCGCGCCGATCATCTCGCTGCCCGGCCGCAAGGAGAGCGAACCCGCAAGGAAGCCGCAGGGCGCGGTGCAGACCTCGTTCGACCTCAAGGACCGCTACACGCTGCCCTCGGCCGAGCTGCTCAAGCCCGCGCCGCCGCCGTCGGGGCAGAAACTCGACAAGGCCGCGCTCGAGCGCAATGCACGACTGCTCGAAACCGTGCTCGACGATTTCCATGTGAAAGGCCAGATCGTCGAGGTACGCCCTGGCCCCGTCGTGACCATGTACGAGCTCGAGCCTGCGGCGGGCATCAAGGCGAGCCGTGTGATCCAGCTCGCCGACGACATCGCGCGCAACATGTCGGCGCTGTCGGCACGCGTGGCGACGATCCCGGGGCGCAGCGTGATCGGTATCGAGCTGCCCAACAAGCTGCGCGAGGCGGTGTCCTATCACGAGCTGGTGACGTCGCAGACCTTTGCCGACCAGGGCGGCGCGCTGCCGCTGATCCTCGGCAAGAACATCGCGGGCGACCCGGTGATCGCCGACCTCGCGCCGATGCCGCACCTGCTCGTCGCGGGCACCACGGGCTCGGGCAAGTCGGTGGGCCTCAACGCGATGATCCTGTCGCTGCTCTATCGGCTCAGCCCCGACCAGTGCCGGATGATCATGATCGATCCCAAGCAGCTCGAACTGTCGACCTATGACGGGATCCCGCATCTGCTCTCCCCCGTCGTCACCGATCCTGCCAAGGCGGTGCGCGCGCTCAAATGGGCGGTCGAGCAGATGGAGGAGCGCTACCGGATGATGGCATCGCTCGCCGTACGGAGCCTCGCCGGCTTCAACGACAAGGTGCGCAACGCGCGCGCCAAGGGACAGAAGCTCGGCCGCCGCGTCCAGACGGGCTATGACGCCGATACCGGCCAGCCGATCTACGAGGAGGAAGAGCTCGACTATCAGACGCTGCCGCAGATCGTGATCGTGGTCGACGAACTCGCCGACCTGATGATGACCGCGGGCAAGGAGGTCGAGTTCCTGATCCAGCGCCTCGCGCAAAAGGCGCGCGCCGCGGGCATCCACCTGATTATGGCGACGCAGCGCCCCTCGGTCGACGTCATCACCGGCGTGATCAAGGCCAATCTGCCGACGCGCATCAGCTTCGCGGTGACCTCGAAGATCGACTCGCGCACCATCCTCGGCGAACAGGGCGCGGAGCAGCTGCTCGGCAAGGGCGACATGCTCTACATGCCCGGCGGCAAGCAGATCGCGCGCGTCCACGGCCCCTTCGTCTCGGACGAGGAGGTGCTCCGCGTCGCCGATCACTGGCGCGGCCAGGGCACCCCCGAATATATCCAGGCCGTCACCGAGGAACCCGAGGATGGCGGTTATGCGATCGACGGCGCGCCCACCGGCGACGACAGCCCCGAGGACCAGCTGTTCCGCAAGTCGTGCCAGCTCGTCGCCGAAAGCCAGAAAGCCTCGACGAGCTGGCTCCAGCGCCAGCTCCGCATCGGCTATAACAGCGCCGCGCGCCTGATCGAGCGGATGGAGAAGGAAGGCCTCGTCTCGCGCCCCGACCATGTCGGCCGCCGCGAGGTGCTGATGGACACCGACGGTCGCCCGCTCTGAACGGCTGGACTCGTTTTCGAGTCGGTTCGTCGACGATTTGGGGCGGCTTGCCTACGCTGCATCAATTAACGGTGTTAGTCTCTTTTGGGAGGAGGCGCGAACGATGGACCGTCAAGCGCAGGCGCGCGAAGTCGACGCCAATTATGATTTCTTCCAGCGCAATCTCGCCTCGATCCTTCGGGATTACCGCGATCAATATGCGCTGATCCGCCATCAGCACATCGTCGGCTACTTCAACGATGTCGGTGACGCCTATCGTGCGGGCCTGAAGCAGTTCGCAGATGGTATTTTTTCGATCCAAGAAGTGACCGACGAGCCTATCGACCTCGGCATCTTCTCGCATGCCGGAAACTAGCTGGCGTCACGACCATTCCAGACTGATTTTACGCGCGGCCGTGATGCCGCCAGCCGGCGCTCCAAATGAAATGATGGTCGTTGAAGCAAGCGCGCTGCTCGATACCGGTGCGACGTCGAGCGGCCTTACGTCCCGTATCGCCGCCTCGCTCGGCCTGATCAGTCTCGGCAAGAAGCCGGTCCAGACCGCGGGGGGCCTGATCCAGAGCGATCGCTTCGCGTTTCGCGCCGGTTTCTTTCTGCCGGACGATAGCCCCTCGCCGAGCTTTCCGCATATGCTGGACGGAACGATATTCGGGATCGGCCTCGCCGATGTGGACAGTTTCGACATCATCATCGGCATGGACGTGATTGGCCGCAACTATCTCGAGCTTCGTCCCGATGGCCTGTGCAGGTTTTGCTTCTAGGATCAGAGGCGCTACTGGCTCAGCGGGTTCAGCCGGCATTCAAACGCCTGTCCGCATAGCAGCGGGCAGAGATTGCAGGAGTTTGTGGATGTTTCGTCGTTTCGCGCTCGCGCTGGCCGCGGTTCCGCTCGTCGTTGGTGGCCTTGCCACCCCCGTCGTCGCGGCCCCGGGAGATCTCGACAAGGTTTCGGCGCATCTGCGCAGCGTTTCGAGCATGACCGCGGGATTCAGCCAGACCGATCGCGCGGGCAAGACCGTAACGGGCACGCTCACGATGAAGCGTCCCGGCAAGATCAGCTTCCAGTATCAGAAGGGCGTCCCGCTCCGTATCGTCGCCGACGGCAAATCGCTCTGGATGATCGACTATCAGGTCAAGCAGGTGCAGCGCTGGCCGATCGGCAAGTCGCCGCTGGCTGTGCTGCTCGATCCCAATCCCGACCTTTCGCGCGTCGCGAAGATCGTTCCGACCGTCGATGACCGCATCGTCGTCGTCGAGGCGCGCGATCCCAAACGCCCCGAATATGGCGTGCTGTCGCTCGCCTTCGTGCGCAACGCCGCGGCGCCGGGCGGGCTGATGCTGCAGGGCTGGGTCGCGATCGATTCGCAGAACAACCGCACCACGATCCGGCTGAGCGACCAGAAGTTCAACGTCGCGGTCGCCGACAATGCGTTCCACTGGAGCGACCCGCGTCCCAAGGGACCGCGCGGCTGACACGTTCATTCATATTCGCGACAGGTTGGGGGCTTTAGATATCGACAGTGCGGCCGTGGGGTCGCTTTCCGGATTTCCCCCTGTTGCCGGAGCGACCCCACGTCCCGCCTCGCGTGACGAACGCAGGTTGGCCCCCGCTCCAAGCCCCCGGAGCGGGGGCCTTTTCGTTTGCGGCGGCGGCCATCCCACTTGGTAATCGTGTCAACCTCCGCTACTGGCCTGTCATGTCCGAAACTCTCAAGATCGCTTCCTGGAACATCAATTCCGTCCGCTTCCGCATAGAAATCGTCGAACGATTCCTGCGCGAGGAGGCGCCCGACATCCTGTGTCTTCAGGAAACCAAGACGGTCAACGACACCTTCCCCGCGGGTCCGTTCCGCCAGCTCGGCTACAACCACCAGATCCTCCACGGTCAGCCGATGCATCATGGCGTCGCCATCATCTCCAGGATCCCGATCCGCGAGGACGACCGGCTCGACTGGCAGGCCAATGGCGAGGCGCGGCATGTCGGCGTGCGGCTCGATAATGGGCTGCGCCTCGAAAATGTCTATGTGCCCGCGGGAGGCGACGTGCCCGACCGCAGTCTCAATCCCAAATTCGGGCAGAAGCTCGATTTCCTCGAGCGCATGATCGGGTGGTCCGAAAAGCTGGCGGTGCCGACGCTGCTCGTCGGGGATTTCAACGTCGCACCGCTCGAATCCGACGTCTGGAGTCATAAGCAGCTGCTCGACGTTGTCAGCCACACGCCGATCGAGGTCGAGACGCTGGGCCGGCTCCAGGCCGCGCATGACTGGGTCGATCTCGGCCGCCAGTTCGTTCCCCCGCCCGAGCGGCTCTATACCTGGTGGAGCTATCGCGCGCGCGACTGGGCGGCGTCGGATCGCGGACGCCGGCTCGATCATATGTGGGCGTCGAAGGATGTCGCCAGGCAGGCGGTGAGTCACAAGGTTCATGAGGCGTGCCGCAGCTGGCTCAAGCCTTCGGACCATATCCCGATTGTCACGGAGTTCCGCTTTTGAGCGAGCCACGCGCCGCCGCCCGTGCCATCGACGCGCTCAGGCGCGGCTGGCCGATCGCGATCCGCGGCGCCGACGCGACACTCGCGCTGCTCGCGATCGAAACCGCCGACGCGCCGCGCCTTGCCGCGTTCGACGGCGCGGGCAAGGCGAGCGTGCTGATCTCGGCTGCGCGCGCCGCGACGCTCAAGCTAGCCAACCAGATCGATGCCGCGGCGCCCGAAAAGCCCGTGATCGTCGCACGCGCGCCGTGGATCGACCTCGCCGGCGCCGTCGCGCTCGCCGACCCGGCGCTCGACCTCGCAACCCCGCTCAAGGGTCCCTACCAGACGCTGCCCTGTGATGGATCGGATGCGGCGACCGCCGCGCTCGAGCTGGCGCGGCTCGCAGGGTTGCTCCCCGCCTTCTTCGTCGCAGCCGATGCCGCCGATGTCGAGGTCACGATCACCCTCGAAGACATCGCAGCTTATGACGATTCGCGCGCGCTGGTGATCGCGGCGCGCGCGCGGCTGCCCGTCGAAGTCGCCGAGCATTCGGAGATCGTCGCATTCCGCAGCGCCGACCAGTCGGGCGAGCATGTCGCGCTGATCGTCGGCACCCCCGACGGCACGCCGCCGCTCGTGCGGCTGCACAGCGAATGCCTTACTGGCGACGTGCTGGGGTCGCTCAAATGCGATTGCGGCCCGCAGCTGCACGGCGCGCTCCACGAGATTGCGGCGCAATGGGGGATCCTGCTCTATCTGCGGCAGGAAGGACGCGGGATCGGGCTGATCAACAAGCTGCGTGCCTACAGCCTGCAGGATCAGGGCTTCGACACCGTCGATGCCAATCTGCGGTTGGGCTTTGCGATCGACGCGCGCGACTTTGGCGTTGCCGCACAGATGCTGCGGCTGATCGGGCAGGAGCGGATCCGGTTGCTGACCAACAATCCCAATAAGGTCGAGAAATTGCGCGCCGAGGGCATCGACGTCATCGAGCGTGTACCCCACCAGATGGCGCCCAATCCGTACAATCAGCTCTATCTCGACACCAAGCGCGACCGCACGGGGCACCAGCTCTAAGAGGCCGTAACCGGCTTACCTGTCATGCCAGCGAAGGCTGGCATCTTCTGTAGAACGGGGCGTGATCTGGTTGGCAGATCAGCATCGGGTTGAACATGCCCCGCATGTTCAAGGATCGTTCGGGGAACGATCCGACCCGCTGCTCTTCCGCTGGGATGACGCGTGGGATTGAGCTCGGTTGGCGCCTTACCTTAAAAGGTGCGCCGCCTCGGCATAGCTCGCCGCGACATGCCGTGCCCCCGCCGCGCGCAGCAGGATGTCGAGCCCGGGGCGGCAATGCCCCCCTGCGCAAAGCCCCACCACCGTCATCCCCGCCGCAACCGCCGCCCGCACGCCGGTGGGTGAGTCCTCGATGACCACTGTCGTCGCGGGTTCAGCACCTATCGCCGAGGCTGCGTGAAGGTAGATGTCGGGTGCGGGCTTGGTGCGCGCGACATGCTCGCGCCCGCTATAGAGATGTCCGTTGAAATGTGGCGCGAGCCCAAGCCGTTGGAGATGTGCGACGATCCATGCGGTCGAGCTCGACGAAGCGACCGCGCGCGGCGTGGGCGGCAGCGCGGCGATGAAGCTGTCGGCGCCGGGCACGATGGGAATCGCGTCGAAACCGGCAAGCACCGCTTCACGGACCATGATACGAAAATCGTCCGGGATCGGCCGCCCCCAGCGTGCGGCGATCATGCGGTCGGTCTCCTCGCTGCTGTGCCCCGTGAAATCGGCGATCGCCTGATCGAGCGTGGTCGGCAGGCCAAGCGCGGTCAGCGTTTCGGCGATCGCGCGATTGACCGCGACCTCGCTGTCGACGAGCACGCCGTCGCAGTCGAAGATGATCGCTTCAAAGCGCATCCGGTGTCGTCATCCCCGCGCTCCGAACAGCGCGGTGCCGATGCGGACTTGCGTCGCGCCCAGCGTGATCGCGGTCTCGAAATCACCCGACATGCCCATGCTGAGTCCGCCGATCCCATGGTCGCGTGCGATCTTCGCGAGTAACGCGAAATAGGGTGCCGGCTCTACATCGAGTGGGGGCACGCACATCAGCCCGACGACGGGCAGCGCGGCCGTGCGTGCCTCGGCAAGCAAGGCGGTCAGATCGGCGATCGCGCACCCGCCCTTTTGCGCCTCGTCGCCGATGTTGACCTGGATGAAGCAGTCGGGCCGGCGGTCGAGCTTGTCCATCGCCTTCGCCAGCGCGGCGACCAGCGAAGGCCGGTCCACCGAGTGGATCGCGTCGAACAATGCGACCGCGTCCTCTGCCTTGTTGGACTGGAGCTGACCGACGAGATGAAGGGCGACGGCGGGGGCCTCCTCGCGGAGTGCAGGCCACTTGGCTTCGGCCTCCTGGACGCGATTCTCGCCGAAGACGTTCTGGCCCGCGGCGAGCAGAGGGCGGATTGCGGGCGCATCGTGCGTCTTGGACACCGCGACCAGCGTCACGTCATCGGGTTTGCGGCCGGCGAGCGCCGCGGCCCTGGAGATTGCCGTGAGCACGGCATCACGGCGCGCGACCGCTTCGGAAATTTCCTGTTCGAACATGGCCGCTGCTATAGGCAGCGCAATGACGCACCGCCACCCCCGCTATTGGCCTGACCTGTGGCTGATGACCGATGAAAGGCTGGGCGATGCGCTTTTTCCCGCGGTGGCGGCGCTGCCACGCGGCGCAGGGATCGTCTTTCGCCATTATACGCTACCCACGCCCGAGCGTCGTGCGCTGTTCGATCACGTCCGCCGTCTCGCCCGGCGCAAGGGGCTGATGCTCATACTCGCCGGACCCGCGCGGCAGGCGCGCGCCTGGGGCGCCGACGGCTTTCACGCCCGCGAGCGCGGCACGGGGGGCCTCCTGCATACCGCGCCCGTTCACAACGCCGCGGAGTTGCGGCGTGCTATCGGCGATGGCGCCGGCATGGTCTTCGTTTCGCCCGTCCACCCCACCCGATCGCATCCCGGTGCGCGCGCGCTCGGCACCGTGCGCTTCGCCGCACTCGTGCGCCAGTCGAGCCGCCCCGCGATCGCGCTAGGCGGCATGGATTCACGTCGTGCGCGCACGACGAAGCAGCTTGGTGGCTATGGCTGGGCGGCGATAGACGGGCTCACGCCCCGAAGGATCAGAACCTGAACGCGGTTCCGACATAGACCGCCTGGCTGTCGCGGCGGTTGTCATCAATCGTGCCGAGGCGGTCACGCTCTTCCATACGGTAGCGCACGCCCGCGGTGACATCGAGGTTGCGCGTCAGCCTGTAGCTGCCGCCGACGTCGAGCGAATAGCCGGTATCGGGCACGATCAGGCGTGGCTGATGGCCGATGCCACGATCGGCGCCGACCTGAACGCGTCCGCTCCAGCGCGGCGCATTGTAGCTGGCGCCCGCGGTGATCGTCTCGCGGCTGCCGGGCGCGAGGCCCGTGTCGATGCGCGCCAGGTCGCCCGAGAGAGCAAAGCGCTTCCAGCCGACCGAGGCGCCGAGATTATAGGCCGAAGGCTCGATGCCCAGCGAGGCGATCGTCGGCGTCTCGCCGCGTAGCGCGGTCGACTGGCCCGCAGCGCTTGCACGCGCGCGGACCGCGACGGTCACCTGGCGATTCTTGGCCGACTCGCTCGTCGGCGTGAAGCGGAAGCCGGTGCTGGCGAGCTCGCTCTTGGCAAGGATCGCGGCAAGCCTGGGATCGGCCGCCGCCGGCGTGAAGGACCCGATGCCGCCGCGTGCAATCAAGGAAACCCGCGGCTTTGGCGAGAGCGGCGCGGTTTCGCGCGCCGCCGAAATCGCGGGCGCAAGCAACAGGCCGGTCGCGGCAAGCGCCACGCCCCCTATCGCCAAATATCCCCGACTCGCCTTCATGGTTCCGGTATCAGTCCTTATTCTTCATTCCGCCCATATCATGATCCCCGCGCGAATTTCCAGCGAACTACCCGAAATTTCCGCAACATGTTGCACTTCGCACACAGAGGTAGAATGATACCCGCGAAAAACGGGCGCTTGGCAAGCGCGTGCGAGCTTCTATAACGGCCCCGACAGAGCATATTTCCAAGGATTTCTTCATGGCTCGCAAGACCAGCGCCATCGCCGCGATCACCCTTCTTTCCCTGCTTGGCGGCTGCGCCAGCACGGTCGATTGGGTGAAGCAGGATCTCGGCATCGAACCGCGCAAGAACGACCCCCGCACGCACGACCTCGCGGCGTCGAAGATCACCACGATCGGCGTCAACAGCTATCTCTGGCGGGCGAGCCTCGACACGCTTTCGTTCATGCCCCTTGTCCAGACCGATTCCAACGGCGGCGTGATCGTGACCGACTGGTACGCCAACCCGTCGTCGCCCAACGAGCGGATGAAGGTGACCGTGACAATCCTCGACCAGGATCTGCGCGCCGACGCGCTCAAGGTCGCCGCGCTCCGCCAGGAAAACCGGAACGGCCAGTGGGTCGACACGCCCGTCCAGGCCGCGACCGTCCAGAAGCTCGAGGAAATCATCCTCACCAAGGCGCGCGACCTTCGCCGCAGCGCGCTCTACGGTTGACCCGGGCCTGACATATGGCTTCGCGCTTCAATCCGCTTTCGGCTGACGCGCGCTGGCAGAAAATCTGGGACGAGCGCGAGACCTTCCGCGCGTCCGATGCCAGCGCCAAGCCCAAATCCTATGTGCTCGAGATGTTCCCCTATCCTTCGGGGCGCATCCATATGGGGCATGTCCGCAACTATACGATGGGCGACGTCCTCGCGCGCTTCCGCCGGATGACGGGGCATGAGGTGCTGCATCCCATGGGCTGGGATGCCTTCGGCATGCCCGCAGAGAATGCCGCGATGGAACAAAAGGTCCATCCGGGGACGTGGACGCGCGCCAATATCGAGGCGATGAAGGCGCAGCTGAAGCGCCTCGGCTTCGCGCTCGACTGGTCGCGCGAGGTTGCGACCTGCGAGCCCGAATATTACGGCCACGAACAGGCGCTGTTCCTCGACCTCTACGCCGCGGGCCTCGTCTATCGCAAGGAATCGGCGGTCAACTGGGACCCCGTCGACATGACCGTGCTCGCCAACGAGCAGGTGATCGACGGCCGCGGCTGGCGCTCGGGCGCGCTCGTCGAGAAGCGCAAGCTGAGCCAGTGGTTCCTCAAGATCACCGACTTCGCCGACGATCTGCTCGCCGGGCTGGGCACGCTCGAGCAATGGCCCGAAAAGGTCCGGCTGATGCAGGAAAACTGGATCGGCAAGAGCGTCGGCATGCGCTTTACCTTCCACTTTGCCGGCCGCCCCGGCGGGTTCGAGGTGTTCACGACGCGTCCCGACACGCTCTATGGCGCCAGCTTCACCGCGATCGCCGCCGATCACCCGATCGCGCAGGAGCTGGCGAAGAACAGCCCCGAGCTGCAGAAGTTCATCGTCGAGTGCCAGAAGACGGGCACCGCCGCGGCCGATATCGAGACGGCGGAAAAGAAGGGCTTCGACACGGGGCTGCGCGTCCAGCACCCCTTCAATCCCAACTGGCACCTGCCGCTCTATGTCGCCAATTTCGTGCTGATGGATTACGGCACGGGCGCGATCTTCGGCTGCCCCGCGCACGATCAGCGCGACCTCGATTTCGCGCGCAAATATGACCTGCCCGTCAACCGCGTCGTCGCGCCCGAGGGGCATGAGAACGAAACGATCGGCAACGAGGCCTATACGGGACCCGGCAGGCTCGTCCATTCGCACTTCCTCAACGGCATGGAGGTCGAGCAAGCCAAACAGGCGGTGATCGCGCGCGCGCAGCATGAAGGCTGGGGCAAGGGCACCACCGTCTGGCGCCTGCGCGACTGGGGGGTTTCGCGCCAGCGTTACTGGGGCACACCGATCCCCTTCATCCACTGCGAGGACTGCGGCGTCGTGCCCGTGCCCAAGAGCCAGCTTCCCGTGAAGCTGCCCGAGGATGTCAGCTTCGACATTCCGGGCAATCCCCTCGACCGGCACCCGACCTGGAAGCATGTCGACTGCCCCAAATGCGGTAGTCCCGCGCGGCGCGAGACCGACACGCTCGACACCTTTGTCGATTCAAGCTGGTATTTCATCCGCTTCGCGAGCCAGCCGGAGGATCAGCCCTTCGACCGGAAGGTGGCCGAGAGCTGGCTGCCCGTCGGCCAATATATCGGTGGCGTCGAGCACGCGATCCTGCACCTGCTCTATGCGCGCTTCTGGACGCGCGCGCTCAAGAAGATCGGCCGGATCGACGTGGAGGAGCCCTTCACCGGCCTGTTCACCCAGGGCATGGTGACGCACGAGACCTACAAGGCGCCCGACGGCAACTGGCTGTCGCCGCAGGAGGTCGAGGCGCGCGACGGACAGATCGTCGCGATCGCGGGCGGCGCACCCGTCGCGCGCGGCCGCGTCGAGAAGATGTCCAAGTCCAAGAAGAACACCGTGGACCCCGGCCCGATCGTCGACCAGTACGGCGCCGACGCGGTGCGCTGGTTCATGCTGTCGGACAGCCCCCCCGAACGCGACCTGCCCTGGTCCGAGGCGGGGATCGAGGGCGCATGGCGCTTCGTCAACCGGCTGTGGCGCCTGATCGACGGGCTCGAACCCGCCGAGGGCGAGGACAGGGATCTCGACCGCAAGCTCCACAAGACGATCGCGGGCGTCGCCGAGGATATCGAGGATCTCTCGTTCAACAAGGCGGTCGCCAAGCTCTACGAGCTGGTCAACGCGATCGAGAAGGCCAAGCCCACCGCCTCGCGCAACGCGGCGATCCGCACCGTCGTCCGCCTCGTTGCCCCGATGGTCCCGCACCTTGCCGAGGAAGGCTGGGCGAAGCTGGGCGAGGAAGGCCTCGTCGCCGACGCGGCGTGGCCCGAGGTGAACCCTGCGCTGCTCGTCGACGATGAGGTGACGATCGCGGTCCAGATCAACGGCAAGCTGCGCGACACGCTGGCCGTCGCCAAGGGGACGCCGCGCGAGGAGCTCGAGAAGATGGCACTCGCTGCGCCCAATGTCGTGCGCCAGCTCAATGGCGCAAGCCCCAAGAAAGTGATTGTGGTTCCCGACCGTCTGGTCAATCTGGTGGCATGAAGCGCGCGGCCGCAGCCCTGATCCTTGCCTCGCTGGCACTGGCGGGTTGCGGCCTGCGTCCACTCTATGGCGGCGGCTCGAAGGGCGCCGTGGCGCAGTCGCTCGGCCAGATCGAGGTGGCGCCGATTCCGGGCAAGGCGGGCTGGCTCGTCCGCAACGCAATCAACGATCGTCTCGGCGCAGTGGCGCAGGGTGGCGGCGCGCCCTATCGGCTGGAGGTCGAGCTTGACGACCAGATCACGGGCTTCGGCGTGCGCCGCGATGACACCGTGACGCGCGAGCGCCGCACGCTGCGCGCACGCTATCGGCTCGTCGAGGCGGGCAAGGGCACCGTGGTGCTCGACGCCACGGCGGGGTCGGATGCGGGTATCGACATCGTCAGTTCCGAATATGCGACGATCGCCGCCGAAAACACCGCGCTCGAGAATCTTTCGCAGGCGATAGCCGACCAGATCGTGACGCGGCTCGCGCTGTACGGGCAGCGCTCCAAGGACGCGCCCGCGGGGACGCCGTGAAGGCCAGCGCCCATGAAGGCTAATCGGGGCCAGATCGAGCGCGCGCTCGACGCTCCCAGCCCCGATATCCGTCTCTATCTGCTCCACGGCCCCGATGAATCGGGTTCGCGCGCGCTTGCCGAGCGCCTCGAACGCGCGATGGGGCCCGATGCCGAGCGCATCGAACTCGATTCGGCAACGCTCAAGGGCGATCCCGCACGCCTTGCGGATGAAGCCGCCGCAATCTCGCTCTTCGGTGGCGCGCGGCATATCCGGCTGACGCTGGCCAATGCCGACGATGCGCTCGCCGCGGTGCAGGCCCTGATCGAAGCCCCGCAGGCGGGCAACCCGGTCGTGGCGCTCACGGGCACGTTGCGCGCGACGGGCGCCTTCCTCAAATATGCGCTCGACCAGCAGGCGATCCTCGCCTTTGCGAGCTATGCGCCCGAGGGGCAGGATGCCGACCGGCTCGCGGCCGCGATGGCACGCGACATGGGGCTCCGCCTTGCCTCCAACGACGTCGCCAGGCGGCTCGCCGCAGCCGCCGCGGGCGATCGCGCGATCCTCGCCCAGGAAATCCAGAAATTCGCCCTTTACCTCGACGCCGCGCCCGATCGTCCCGCCGAGCTCGACCATGCCGCAATCGACGCGCTCGGCGCCGATGCCGATGAGGGCGATATGGGCCGGCTTGTCGACGCCGTGATGGGCGGCAACCCCGATCGCGTCGGCGGGGAGCTCGCGCGGCTTGCCGCGGTGGGCATAGAGGGGATCCCGCTGATCCGCGCGGTGCTCAGGCGCGCGCTGCTGCTCGCCCAGCTCCGCAGCGACGTCGATCAGGGCAGCAGCATCGACGCCGTCATGGCGTCAGGCGCAGGCAAGGCAGTGTTCTGGAAGGAAAAAGCGACCGTCCAACGCCAGATCGGCCTGTGGCGCAGCGATCGCCTCACCACCGCCCTCACCCGCCTGCTCGACGCCGAACGCGCGGTGAAGGCCTCGGGCACCGTCGGCCCGATCGCGGTCGAGGCCGAGTTCATCGCGATCAGCAGGGCCGCGGCGCGGACGCGGTAGATCAAGATCCGAGATGCGGGCTGCCGCGCATTCTTGCACCGACTCCGACTCGCTTACTTTTGCGACGGACGGAGCGCAGCGTTTTCCCGGCGCCGCTGCGGCATCGCTCGTTGATATCGAGCGTGTCGTTGCACACCTTGCGCGGGATCGCGCCGGCATAAGGCTGCATGGCATTGCGGCTCTGCGCGACATTCTGGCATCATCAGGTGCTATTGGCGCGCTCGGAGCTGAAATATTGGGTGCGGCGTGCCGGCCGGTTCGCGCAATCCTGTTCGACAAAACACCCTCTACCAACTGGTCGCTGGCATGGCATCAGGACCGCACGATTGTCGTAGAGCAACGCCGCGATTTCGATGGGTTTGGGCCGTGGACAACCAAGGGCGGACTGCAGCATGTCGCCCCACCCTTTGATCTGCTCGCAAGCATGGTAACGCTGCGCGTCCATCTGGATTCGGTGTCCGAAGACAATGCACCTTTGCTGATAGCGCCGGGATCGCATCACTTCGGAAGAGTGGCGGAAGGCGACATTCCAAAAGTCGTGGAACAATGCGGGGTTGTGCCCTGCCTCGCCGAACGCGGGGACATCTGGGTCTATGCGACGCCAATCCTCCATGCGTCGGAAGCGGCCAGCAGCCCGCGCAGGCGCAGGGTGCTTCAGGTGGATTATGCGGCTTGCGGTCTTCCGGGTGGGCTCAACTGGCTCGGCGTTTGATATACTTGCGTCGCTCTCCCAATGGCGGGGCGGTGCTTGGCACCTGAGCCTTGGCGACGTCCCACCAGTTTAGCTGTCATTTCCGCGAAAGCGGAAATCCAGCGTAAGCCCGGCTAGCTCAGTAGGCTCGTCGATTCAGCATGGATTCCCGCTTGCGCGGGCATGACGGTGCATGCGACGCTTCGGGGCAGCCTCAAATCCGCTCGCCGCTCAGCCGCTGGCAGATCATGTCGAGCTGGTCGAGCGAGTTGTACGCGAGCGTTACCGTCCCGCTTTTCACCCCGTGGCTGATCCGGACCTTCAGGCCCAGCAGGTCACCCAGCTGGCGCTCGAGTGCCTCGATATCGGCGTTCTCGCGGCTGCCCTTATATTCGAGCGGCGCTTCGGACGCGGTCTTCGCAGGTTTCGCCGCACGCGCCAGCGCCTCGGTCTCGCGCACCGACAAGTCGCGCCGGACGACTTCGTTGGCAAGTGCCTCTGGATCGGGCGCGGTGATCAGCGCGCGCGCATGCCCCATGCTGAGCTTGTCCTCGGCAACGAGCGTACGCACCGGCTTTGGCAGGTCGAGCAGGCGCAGCATGTTGGCGACATGGCTCCGCGACTTGTTGACGAGACGGCCGAGCGCGTCCTGGCTGTGGCCGAATTCGGTGGCGAGCTTCTTGTATGCCTCCGCCTCTTCGATCGCGTTGAGGTCCTCGCGCTGGATGTTCTCGATCAGCGCGATTTCGAGCGTCTCGGAGTCGCTGAAATCGCGAACGATCACAGGAACTTCGTGCAAGCGTGCGCGCTGTGCCGCACGCCAGCGGCGTTCGCCCGCGACGATCTGGTAGCCACCGTTCAGCGGGCGCACGACGATAGGCTGGATAAGGCCGCGGCGGCCGATCGAGTCGGCAAGTTCGGCGAGCGCGCCCTCGTCGAAATGCTGGCGCGGCTGATCGGGATGGGGCTTCATGTCCGCAACCGCGACCATCTGCACCCCGCCCGCACGTGGTGCCGCGGCGGCGACGGGTTCTTCACGTGAAACCTCGCCAAGCAGCGCGCTCAGCCCTCGGCCGAGCCCGTGATGGCGCTTGCGCGGTGCGCCCGTGTCGATCGCGTCGCTCATGCCGCCACCGCCTTGGCCTTGAGCGGAAGGCGGCCGATCAGCTCGCGCGCGAGCCCCATATAGGCTTCGGAACCCGCGCAGCGGATGTCGTAGATCAGCGCGGGCACGCCATAGCTCGGCGCTTCGGACAGGCGGACGTTGCGCGGGATGACGGTATCGAACACGACATTGCCGAGGCAGGCGCGAACGTCCTCGGCGACCTGCTCGGTCAGGTTGTTGCGGCGATCATACATGGTGAGCGCGACACCAAGGATCGACAGCTCGGGATTGAAGCGCGCGCGGATGCGCTCGACGGTGTTGAGGAGCTGGCTGAGTCCCTCGAGCGCGAAGAACTCGCACTGCAGTGGCACGAGCAACGAGCGTGCGCCGACCATCGCGTTGATCGTGAGCAGCCCGAGCGAGGGCGGGCAATCGATCAGGCAAATGTCCCAGCGGTCGGAGGCACCGGCCAGCGCCTTGTCGAGACGATGCGTGCGGTCCTCGAACTCGACGAGCTCGATCTCGGCGCCCGACAGGTCGACCGTCGCCGCGATGAGGTCGAGCCGCGGCACCTTGGTCGCGATCACGGCCTCGTCGAGCGTGCAGTCGCCCGTCAGAAGTTCGTAGCTCGAGCGCGCACGCTCCGAGGGATTCACGCCGAGGCCGGTCGAGGCGTTCCCCTGAGGGTCGAGATCGATCAGCAGCACCTTCCAGCCCGTCGCCGCGAGCGCGGTTGCAAGATTGATCGCAGTGGTGGTCTTCCCCACCCCGCCCTTCTGGTTGGCAACGGCTATCCGGATCATGATTTCCCCCGCTTGACGCCTTGCGCGACAATGATCGCCGAGTCCGCGTCGGTGACGCTCTGTTTCACGTGGAACACACCTTGCCACGTGTCGCGCGCGGCTTCCAGTTCGCTTTGCGCATTCCTTCCCTTGGGCAGCAACCATAGCGTCCCGGAACGGGAAAATCTCGCGCCCAAGGTAAAAAGTCGGTCAAGCGGTGCGAAAGCGCGGGCGCTGATGAGAGCAGCCGAAGGCGCGGCGACCGTCTCGACACGGCCTCCAAGCACCGTGACGTGTTTCGAGACGCCCAGAAGCTCGGCCGCGCGTTCGAGAAACTCGATGCGCTTGCGACGCGATTCAACGAGCACCATCGGTCGGTCGGTGAGCGCGGCGATAATCAGGCCAGGGAAGCCCGCGCCCGAACCTAGATCGACCCAAGCGCCCTCGCCCGCCTCGGCGGAGAGGGGCAGCAACTGTGCCGAATCGACGATGTGCCGCGCCCAGACATGGTCGCGCGTCGAGGCCGCGATCAGGTTCTGCTGCTCCGCCTCGCCGAACAGGAATGCAATGAAGCGTTCGAACCGCGCCATTGTTTCACGTGAAACAGTGATTTCGGATTCGAGCCAGGCACGCGCCTCATCTTCGGTCATGCTGCAGCGCGTTTGGTCTGAATCAGGATCGCCGACAGTGCCGCAGGCGTGATGCCGCGGATTCGCGACGCAGCAGCGAGCGTCTCGGGACGCGCGGCTCCGAGCCTTTCCTTCATCTCATTCGATAGCCCGGCGATCGCGCGATAGTCGATATCGGGGTCGATCCGCACCGACTCGTTAGCGCGCAGCTCCCGGATCTCCGCCTCCTGCCGCGCGAGATAGGGCGCGTAGCGCGCATCCTCGGCGATCTCATCGGCCAGGTCGCTCGGCACCCCTTCAAAGGCATCGCTGACCCGTGCGATCTCGGCAAGCCCGATATCGGGAAAGCGCATCCACTCATAGAGCGCGCGTCGCCCGCCATCGAGCGCAACGGCGATTCCCGCGCCCGCGAGCGTTGCGGCGGTCACCTCGCGGTCGAGCGCGGCAAGCACCCCTGCGCGCGTCGCTTTGCGTGCGTCGAACCATGTCCGCCGCTCCTCGCCGACGCAGCCCAGCGCCAGCGCGATCGGCGTCAGCCGCGTCGCCGCATTGTCGGCACGCAGGCGGAGGCGATACTCCGCGCGCGCGGTGAGCATGCGATAGGGCTCGGTGATCCCCTGGAGCACGAGGTCATCGATCATCACGCCGATATAGCTCGATGCACGATCGAGGATCATCGGCGCGCCACCCGACGCGAACGCCGCTGCGTTGATTCCCGCGACCAGGCCCTGCGCCGCCGCCTCTTCATAGCCCGTGGTGCCGTTGATCTGTCCCGCGCAATACAGCCCTTCTACTCCACGCACGGCTAACGTGGAGTCGAGCGCGCGCGGATCGATGTGATCATACTCCACGGCATAGCCGCGCTGGACGATCTCGGCGCGTTCGAGCCCCCTCATGCTGCGGACCAGTGCGATCTGGGCGTCCTCGGGGAGCGAGGTCGAGATGCCATTGGGATAGATCAGGTGATCGTCGAGCCCCTCGGGCTCGAGAAAGATCTGGTGGCCGTCACGGTCGCCGAAGCGCACGACCTTGTCCTCGATCGACGGGCAGTATCGTGGGCCGAGTGCATCGATCGCGCCCGTGTAGAGCGGCGACCGGTCGAGCGCGCCGCGGATGATGTCGTGCGTCGCCGCATTGGTGCGCGTGATTCCGCAGAAGAGCTGCGGCGCGACGCGTCCCTCGCCGAGCGGCGACATCGTCCAGCCGAGGCCGTCGGAGGGCTGTTCGTCGAGCGCGCCCCAGTCGATCGTGCGGCCGTCGAGCCGCGGCGGCGTTCCCGTCTTCAACCGCGCGATCGGCAGCTCCAGAGCGCGCAGCTGGTCGCCCAGCCGCTGCGCGGCCGCCTCGCCCACGCGACCGCCCGTCGTGACATCGGGGCCGCAGAACATGCGGCCGTTGAGGAAGGTCCCCGTCGCGAGCACAACCGCACCCGCGCCGAGCGTTTCGCCAGAGCCGAGCACGAGGCCCGTCACGCGATCACGTTCATTGCCAAAGATCAGCGCGGCCGCCTCCCCCTCGACGATCTCGAGGTTGTCCTGCGCCTCGAGCAGTGCCTGGATCGCGGCCTTGTAGCGCCGGCGATCGGCCTGGACGCGCGGGCCCTGTACCGCGGACCCCTTGCTCAGGTTGAGCATCCGATAATGGATCGCGGCATGATCGGCAGCACGCGCGATCAGCCCGTCAAAGGCGTCGACCTCGCGGACGAGATGCCCCTTGCCGAGCCCGCCGATCGCGGGGTTGCACGACATGGCACCAACGGTGTCGCGCGAGAAGGTAACCAGCGCGGTGCGCGCGCCCTTGCGCGCGGCCGCCGCCGCCGCCTCGCAACCGGCATGTCCGCCCCCCACGACGATGATGTCGAAATTCCGCGCCATAGCGCGTGAACGCCTATGGGAGAGTTGCTCCCAAGTCAAAATGTTCCACGTGGAACATGCGCCTCACTTGCCGATGCAGAAGCGCCCGAACAGCGCGTCGAGCATGTCCTCGGTCCCCGCGCGCCCCGTTAGCCGGTCAAGTGCGCTGCGCGCAAGCCGAAGGTTTTCGGCCAGAATCAACAAGTCAGAATCGCCGCGCAGCGCCGAGTGGCATTTGGTGAGCAAGTCGCGCTGGCGTGCGTTGAGCGCGAGCTCGCCGGGGCGCGGCAACAGCGCGTCGGCCCGCGCCACAAGGTTCGCGATCAGATCGTCGAGCCCCTCGCCCGTCACCACCGACACCGCCTGTGTGCCAGGCGCCGCCTGCTCGCGCCCCGCAATGTCGGCGCGCGCATGGACCAGAATCGAGCGTTCTGCATCCGGGCTCGACTGCGTCTCGTCGAGCCACAATATGATGTCCGCACGCGCAATTGCATCACGCGCGCGCGCCATCCCGATCGCCTCGATCTCGTCGCCCGTGCCCGCGTGCAGCCCCGCGGTGTCAACAAAGACATAGGGGCGCCCGCCCAGCGCCAGCGGTACCTCGATCAGGTCGCGCGTTGTTCCCGCATGATGCGAGACGATCGCCGCCTCGCGCCCGGCCAATGCATTGAGCAAGCTTGATTTTCCAGTATTGGGCGGCCCCGCGAGCGCGACACGGATGCCGTCGCGCAATCGCTCGCCCGCGGGCCGTGCGAGCATATGCGCGATCTCGTCGGCAAGTGCCGACACCGCCGCGATCAGATCGGAGCCTTCCCCGGCGCCTTGCTCGACATCACCCTCGTCTGCAAAGTCGAGCAGCGCCTCCACCCGCGCCGCAATCATCAGCAGACGATCCTGCCATTCGCCGACGCGCGCGCTCAATCCGCCCTCGGCCATCGCGATCGCGCTCAGCCGCTGGAGTTCGGTTTCGGCGAAGAGCAGGTCCGCAAGTCCCTCGGCCTCGGCGAGATCCATGCGCCCATTCTCGAACGCCCGCCGCGTGAACTCGCCGGGCTGGGCGGACCTCAATCCGGGCAATGCTTCGAGCACGCGAAGCACACGTGCGATTACCGCGCGACCTCCGTGAAGATGCAACTCGGCCAGATCTTCGCCCGTCGCGGTCGCTGGTCCCTCGAACCACAGCACCAGCGCATGATCGAGGACCTCACCTGTCGCCGGATCAGCCAGGTGCGCCAAAGTCGCGCGGCGCGACTTGGGTCGGCGCCCTGCCAATGCGTCAAGCGTGGTCCCCGCAGCTGGCCCGCTGATCCGGATGATGGCAACCGCCGCGGGGGGCTGGCCGCTCGAAAGCGCGTAGATCGTGTCGGTCATCGCAGCGAAATTTACTTCCGGGCGCTGCCCATCTGGTCGAACAGCTGCCTCCACATGTTGAGGCCGGCCTCACCCATCGGCGCCCAGCTCTTGAACAATCCCTCGAGCAGTTCGGGGCTGATCCCCTTGTCCATCGATTCGAGGATGGTCGCGACATATTTCTCGTGCACGGGCGTGAAATCTGGGAGCCCCAGAAAGCGCCGCGCCTCTTCCGGCGTGCAATCGACTTCGACGTTGATCTTCATGTGTTCTCCGCTTGAGCAGCCGCGCGGCCCCCTGCTACGCTTCGGCGATGACTTATGCGCCCGACCTTGCCCGGATCGCAACGCCCATTGGCATAGTGACCATCCGCGGCGACGACACAGCAATCGCAAACATCACGATCGAGACCGACGGCACGCTCACCGAGACGCGTCCGGATTCAGCTGCGCTGCTTGAAGCCGTCACGCAGCTCAACGCATATTTCGAAGGGCGACTGTGCGATTTCGACCTTCCGCTCGTCGCGGCTGCCACCAGGCGCGGCCAGGCGCTGCGCGATGGCATTGCCGCCATCCCCTATGGCGAGAGTCTGAGCTACGGCGCGCTCGCGCGCACCCTCGACACGGGAGCACGCGCTATCGGTCAGGCCTGTGCGCGTAATCCCTATCCCATAGTCATCCCCTGCCATCGTGTACTTGCAGCGCAGGGCCGGCTCGGCGCCTATAGCGGCGGCGAAGGGCCGCGGACGAAATTGTGGCTCCTCAATCACGAACAGGCCGGAAATCCGAAAGGGACATTATGGGCAGCATGACCTCGATCGAAACGCTCCAGCACGACGCGCAAATCTCGGCCTATGTCGCCGAGCCCGACGGTGCTCCGCGCGCCGCAATCGTCGTCATCCAGGAGATTTTCGGCCTGAATCCCGGCATTCGCGCCAAATGCGACGAATGGGCGTCACAGGGCTATCTCGCGGTCGCGCCCGATCTGTTCTGGCGGCTGCGTCCCGGCGTCGAGCTCGACCCCGACGTCCCCGCCGAATTCCAGGAAGCGCTCGACCTGCTTGGCAAGTTCGATCAGGACAAGGGCATCGAGGACATCGAGGCAGCGATCCGCTGGGCGCGTGACAAGAGCGGCGGCAGGAAGGTGGGGTGCACGGGTTATTGCCTCGGCGGCCGCCTTGCATTCATGACTGCGACGCGCACCGATATCGACGCTTCGGTCGGCTATTATGGCGTCGGGATCGACGGCCTGCTTGGCGAGAAGCACGCGATCGCGCACCCCGTGCTACTGCACGTTCCCACGGCCGACCATTTCGTCGACCCCGCTGCCCAGAAGCGTATGCACGACGGTCTCGACGACCATCCCAAGGTGACGCTGTTCGACTATCCCGGGCTCGATCATGGTTTCGCCACGCAGACGGGCGCCCGGCGCAACGAGGAAGGCGCGCAGCTCGCGGATCGCCGCACCGCCGAATTCTTCGCCAAGAACCTGGCATGAACACCGCCTTCCGAATGATCGTCCGGGCGCCTGGCGGGCCCGAGGCGATCGTGCGCGAGGACCTGACGACATTGCCCGAGCCGGGCGCCGGCCAGGTCCGCGTGCGCAACATCGCGATCGGGCTCAACTTCATCGACGTCTATCACCGCACCGGCCTCTATCCGCTTCCCTATCCTGCAGGCCTTGGACGCGAGGCGGCGGGCGTCATCGACGCCGTCGGGCCCGATGTGGCGGGCTGGGCTCCCGGAGACCGGGTCGGCTACCTCTTCGCGCCCGACGGCACCTATGCCACGCATACGCTCGCCGGGGCCGGCACGCTGGTCGCACTGCCCGACACGATCAGTGACGACACCGCCGCCGCTGCGCTGCTCAAGGGCCTCACCACGTGGATGCTGATCGAGAAATGCGCGCGGGTGGCCAGGGGGCAGGCAGTGCTCGTCCATGCCGCCGCGGGCGGCGTCGGCAGCATCGCGGTGCAATGGTTGAAGGCGATCGGTGCGGTCGCAATCGCGCATGCAGGCAGCCCCGAAAAAGCGGAACGGGCACGCGACCTCGGTGCCGATCATGCGCTGTCCACGCCCTTCGACGATCTCGCCGCCGAGGTTCGTAGGCTCACCGGCGGCGCCGGCGCAGCGGCGGTGCTTGACGGGGTGGGCAAGGACAGCTGGACCGCCTCGCTCGATTCGCTCGCGCGGCGAGGAATCATGGTGACCTACGGCAATGCCAGTGGTCCCGTGCCCCTCATAGCGCCGCTCGAGCTCAGCCGGCGCGGTTCGCTTCTACTCACCCGCCCCACGCTCGGCGATTTCGTTGTCGACCCCAACGAGCGGCGCCAAGGCGCGGAGAAGCTCTTCGCGTTGATCGCGAGCAGTGCAGTAAAGATCGACATCGGCCAGCGCTTTGCGCTTGCGGAAGCAGCCGAGGCACACCGCGCGCTCGAGGCGCGGCAGACCACCGGTTCGACGGTGCTGGTTCCCTGAGCGCATAAGGGCCCCGATTTTGGTCGGGGCCCTCAGAAATCTGCCAGGATACTGTGCGCTGCCGGCTCAGCCGAACAGCTTGAGTACGCCCACATTGGGATCGATGAGCCCGTCATAGATCATCTTGCCTGCGACATAGACGATCACGACAAGGCCGACATAGGCGATCCAGCGATAGCGCTCGATATATTTGGCGATGATGTTCGCCGCGACACCCATCAGCGCGACCGACAGGATCAGCCCGATGATTAGGATGCCGGGATGTGCGCGTGCGGCGCCTGCGACGGCGAGCACATTGTCGAGGCTCATCGACACGTCGGCCAGCGCGACCGCCCAGGCGGCGCCCGCAAAGCTCTTGGCGGGGCGGATGCCGCTATGTTCGTCGCCATGGACCTCGGGCGAGCCCGGGCTGCCATCGGCAGGATGCAGCTCGCGATACATCTTCCACGCCACCCAGAGCAGCAGCAGGCCACCCGCGAAGATCAGCCCGATGATGCCGAGCAGCCAGCTGACAACGAGCGCGAACGCGATGCGCAGCACGAGTGCGGCAAGAATGCCGATCATGATCACGCGCTGGCGCTGCTGGGCCGGCAGGCCTGCCGCGAGCGCACCCACGACGATCGCGTTGTCGCCCGCGAGGACAATGTCGATCAGCAGAACCTGCGTGAATGCAGCGAGCGCCGAGGGTGAATCGAGGTTGGAGAAATCATGGACGATATTGGCCCAGATATCCGCGGGTGATCCCATCGCCTGCGCCGCAGCCGCGGAAAGTGCGATAATTTCCAACATGATATCCCGAACGCCCCTGCCCGCTTACTGGTTCATCGATTCGAAGAAATCCTCGTTTGTCTTCGAGTCCTTCATCTTGTCGAGCAGGAATTCCATCGCGTCGACGGTGCCCATCTGCATGAGGATGCGGCGCAGCACCCACATCTTGGACAGCTTGCTCTTCTCGACGAGCAGCTCTTCCTTGCGCGTGCCCGACTTGCCCACGTCGAGCGCGGGGAAGACGCGCTTGTCGGCGACCTTGCGGTCGAGCACGATTTCCGAGTTACCCGTGCCCTTGAATTCCTCGAAGATGACCTCGTCCATGCGGCTGCCCGTGTCGATCAGCGCGGTGGCGATGATCGAGAGCGAGCCACCCTCCTCGATGTTGCGCGCGGCGCCGAAGAAGCGCTTGGGACGCTGGAGCGCATTGGCGTCGACGCCGCCCGTCAGCACCTTGCCCGAGCTGGGCACCACGGTGTTGTAGGCGCGACCGAGGCGCGTGATCGAGTCGAGCAGGATGACGACGTCCTTCTTGTGCTCGACAAGGCGCTTGGCCTTTTCGATCACCATCTCGGCGACCTGGACGTGGCGCGAGGCGGGCTCGTCAAAGGTCGAGGAGATCACCTCGCCCTTCACCGAGCGCTGCATGTCGGTGACTTCCTCGGGGCGCTCGTCGATGAGCAGCACGATCAGGAAGACCTCGGGATGATTGTCCGTGATCGCCTTGGCGATGTTCTGGAGCAACACGGTCTTGCCGACGCGTGGCGGCGCGACGATCAGCGCGCGCTGGCCCTTGCCCTGCGGCGCGACGATGTCGATGACGCGGGCCGACTTGTCCTTGACCGTCGGGTCGAGCGTGTCGAGCGTCAGCTTCTGCTCCGGATAGAGCGGAGTCAAATTGTCGAAATTGACGCGGTGGCGGACCGCCTCGGGATCGTCGAAATTGACCGAGACGAGCTTGGTCAGCGCGAAATAGCGCTCGCCGTCCTTGGGACCGCGGATCTCGCCCTCGACCGTGTCGCCGGTGCGGAGACCGAATTTGCGGACCTGGTTGGGCGAGACATAGATGTCGTCGGGGCCGGCGAGGTAATTGGCCTCGGGGCTGCGCAGGAAGCCGAAGCCGTCCTGGAGCACCTCGATCGTGCCCATGCCCATGATCTGGGTACCGTTTTCCGCTTCCACCTTGAGGATCGCGAACAGCAGGTCCTGCTTGCGCAGAGTCGACGCGCCCTCGACGCCCAGCTCTTCGGCCATTTCGACCAATTCGGCAGGCGATTTTTTCTTGAGTTCTTTCAGATGCATATGGGATTCCGGATGGAGTCTTGACGTTGGTGGGCGGTCCGTAACGGCGGGAAGCGATACTGGATGCAGGCTCTTGCGCGGACGGCAAAAGGTGGATGCACAGGCGTTAAGCGGCGCTCCGGCCCAAGTCAACTGGGTCGTTTACGCAGATTCGCCACGTAAATGACCGTGCTAGAAGGGCCGCACCACCGCAAGGATCACGACGAGCGCCGCGACGATTCCGGGAATCTCGTTCGCAATCCGCAGCGCCTTGTTCGAAAGCGTGCGTTCGCCGCGTGCGAGCTTCTTCGAATAGCCGACCATCCAGCCATGATAGCCGCTGAAGGCGAAGACGATCGCCAGCTTGGCGTGGAACCACCCCTGTGAGAAGGCACCCGTATTGACCGCGAGGACCAGCCCGAGCAGCCAGACGATGCCGATCGTCGGCGTCAGGATGATATTGCGCAGCCGCGTCTCGCGCTCGATCCACGCCTTGTCCTCGGCCGATCCGGGCGCGGTCTGCTGATGATAGATGAAGAAGCGCGGCAGCATGAACATGCCCGCCATCCAGAAGATGACGAAGATGATGTGCGCCGCCTTCACCCAGAGCCAGGCGGCCCCCAGAAATCCTTCCATCAGGCGCCCCCACGGACCAGGGCCAGCAATTGCTCGACATGCGCGATCGGCGTGTCAGGCAGGATTCCGTGGCCCAGATTGAAGATATGGGGACGATCCCCGAAGCTGCCAAGGATCCGGGCGACCGCGTCCTCAAGCGCGGCGCCCCCGGCGATCAGCGCCAACGGATCGAGATTCCCCTGAACCGGCATGTTCTCAGGCAGATAGGCCGCAGCCCAGGCTGGATCAACCGTCTCGTCGAGCCCGATCGCATCGACGCCCGTCTCGCGCGCATAGGCGATGAGCTTGCCGCCCGCGCCCTTCGGAAAGCCGATCACGGGCGTGTCGGGATGGCGCGCCTTGACCGCTTCGACGATACGGATCGTCGGCGCGATCACCCAGCGCTCGAACTGTGCGGGTGAAAGGCTGCCCGACCAGCTGTCGAAAAGCTGGACCGCATCGACGCCGGCCTCGATCTGTCCCGAAAGATAGTCAACCGTCGAATCGATGATTGCGTCAATGATTGCCTGGAAGGCCGCGGGATCACGATAGGCATAGCGGCGCGTCTCGCCCTGCTCGCGGCTGCCCTGCCCTGCCACCATATAGGTGGCGACGGTCCAAGGGCTGCCCACAAAGCCCAGAAAGGTGGTTGACGTGGGCAGGCCGGCACGGACCCGGCGGACGGTCTCGTAGACGGGCGCCAGGCGTTCGGGTGTTGCCGACAACCCCGCAAGCGCATGATCGACGAGCGGTGGCGAGAGTCGCGGCCCCTCGCCCGCCTCAAAGCGCAGATCCTGGCCCAGCGCGTGCGGAATCACGAGTATGTCCGAGAACAGGATCGCGCCGTCGAAGCCGAAACGGTGAATTGGCTGCAGCGTGATCTCGGCCGCCGCTTCGCTGTCGTTGACGAGTTCGAGGAATCCGCCCTTCTCTGCCCTTAGTGCGCGATATTCAGGGAGATAGCGGCCGGCCTGGCGCATGAGCCAGACGGGCGGCACGGGCTGACGCTCGCCACGGAGTACTGCGAGGAGCGGGCGGAATTCGGGAGTCGGATCGGACAGGGCAGGTCCCCTCTACCTTCCAAGAGTCCTTCGAAGAAGGATTGTGGTAGTTGATGGTCGGTCGGAAAGCGGGGCTTATCCTTGGCTGTCGGATTTGCCAACAGCTTGACTCTCAAACCCCCGCGGACTCGCCGGGATTCGATTCCGTCATCCCCGTTATCCACAGCCCGGGTGCGTGGCGCGGGTGACTGGGGAAAGGCTGTGGACGGAATCCGGGGCAACGGGGAGGAATCGGTCATTCGCATCGAGACGACGGCTTTTGCTGGAAAATTCCCGCACTTATCCACAAAGATGTGCGCATGACGCGGCTGCACCTCCACCTCCTGTCCGATTCCACGGGCGAAACGCTCGAGAACATCGCGAAAGCGGCGCTCGCGCAATATGACGGCGTCGAGACGATAAAGCATTTCTGGCCGATGGTGCGATCCGAAGGACATCTCGACCGCATTCTGATCGACATCGCACAGAATCCCGGATTGGTGCTGTTCACGCTCGTCAACCACGAGATCCGTCGCAAGCTCGAGACACGCTGCCGCGCGCTCGGGCTGCCGATGGTGGCCGCACTTGATCCCGTCACCGACGCGCTCTCGAACCTGCTCGGACAGGAGGCCAAGGCGCGTCCCGGGCGGCAGCATACGCTTGACGCCGCCTATTTCGCGCGCGTCGACGCGATCCAGTTCACCATTGCGCACGACGACGGCGTCAATCCCGACAACTGGGAGGAGGCCGATATCGTGCTCGCGGGCGTTTCGCGCTGTTCCAAGACGCCGACATCGATCTATCTCGCCAATCGCGGCTATAAGACCGCCAATGTTCCCATCGTCGTCGAATCGCCGCCCCCGCCACAGCTTTACGAATTGCGGCATCCGCTCGTCGTCGGCCTCACCACCAGCGCCGATCGGCTGATCCAGGTCCGCCGCAACCGGCTGCTCTCGCTCAACCAGGCGCCCGAGACCGATTATGTCGATCAGGAGGCGGTGACGCGCGAGGTCGCCTTTGCGCGGCGGATATTCGCCGACAATGGCTGGCCGGTGATCGACGTGACGCGTCGTTCGATCGAGGAAACCGCGGCCGCGATCATCAACCTCGTCAATGAACGCAATGCGGGGACACCCGTGATATGAGCCCGATTAGATGAGCCTCGTCCTTGCTTCGCAGAGCAGCACGCGCCGCGCGATGCTCGAGGCTGCGGGGCTCGCGTTCGACGCCATGACGCCGGGGGTGGACGAGGAAACGGCGAAGGAGAGCCTGCGTGCGCAGGGAATCTCCGCGCGCGATCTTGCCGATGCGCTCGCCGAACTGAAGGCACTCCGCCTGTCGCAGCGAATCCCCGGTGCACTCGTGCTCGGCTCCGACCAGACGCTCGCGCTCGACGACGGCATCATGCTCGACAAGGCCGCTGACCGCGCCACCGCCGCCGATCAGCTCCGTCAGCTTTCGGGCCGCACGCACAGCCTGTTCAGCGCTGCAGTGATCGCCGAGAATGGCCGCGCGATTTGGCGTCATGTCGATCGCGCGAAGCTCTCGGTGCGTCCGCTGTCCGAGGCCTTTATCGAGGAGTATCTCGATGCCGAATTTGATGCGATCGCGGGCTCGGTGGGGTGCTATCGCGTCGAGGGGCGCGGCGCGCAGCTCTTTTCGCGGATAGAGGGCAGCCATTTCACGATCCTCGGGCTGCCGCTATTGCCGCTGCTCGACTATCTGAGGACGCGAGGACTGCTGACGTCATGACCCTGCCCTATGCCGAGGTGATCGGCGATCCGATCGCGCAATCCAAGTCGCCGCTGATCCACGGATTCTGGCTGGAAAAGCTCGACCTTGCCGGGGAATATCACAAGACGCACGTGACAAGGGAGGGTCTCGCGGCATTCTTCGACAGCCGCCGCAACGATGCGCGCTGGCGCGGCTGCAATGTCACAGCGCCCCACAAGCAGGCGGTGCTCGACTTCGTCGTCGATCGCGGCGGCGTCGGCGACAGCATCGGTGCGATGAACACGATCATACGAGAACCCGACGGCACGCTGATCGGCACCAACACCGATGCTGCGGGCTTTTTCGGGCCCATCGCGGATCTCGATCTGGTCGACAGGAAGGTCGTGGTGGTTGGCGCGGGGGGCGCGGCGCGCGCGGTGCTGTTCGCGCTGTCGCGCTGCGCGGTGGGCGAGGTCACGATCATGAATCGTAGCGCGCTGCCTGCAGCGGCGCTGCTCGCGAAATTCGGGCTGAAGGGCAAGGTCGTCGGACTCGATGCGCCGCTGCCCGCGGCTGCTCTGATCGTCAATGCGAGCACGCTCGGCATGGTCGGATCGCCGCCCTTTGCGCCCGACCTTTCGGGGCAGCGCGACGATTGCATTGTCTATGATATCGTCTATTCGCCGCTCATCACGCCCTTGATCGCCGCGGCCGAAGCACGCGGGCTCGAAACGATCGACGGGCTCGAGATGCTCGTCGGCCAGGCCGCGGTCGCCTTCGAGCTGTTCTTCGATGCCGAACCGCCGCGTCAGCACGATGACGAGCTTCGCGAGCTGCTGCTCAGATGATGGTGATCGGGCTCACAGGATCGATCGGCATGGGCAAGTCCGCGGTGGCGAAGATGTTCGCGGCTGAGCACGTCCCGGTTTTCGACGCCGACGCCGCGGTCCACAGGCTGCAGGGGCCGGGCGGCCGGTTGCTCGGGCCGATCGAGGCGCTGTTTCCCGGAAGCACCGGGCCGGGCGGCATCGACCGCGCGGCGATCGGCAAGGCGGTGTTCGGCAATCCGCGCGCGCTCGCCGCGCTCGAGAAGATCGTTCACCCTGCGGTCGCCGACGAACGACGCGAATTCCTGCGACGCAACCGGTCGCGGCCGCTGGTCGTGCTCGACATTCCGCTGCTCTTCGAAAAGGGCGGCGCGGCGCAGGTCGACCTGATCGTCGTCGCCTCGGCACCTTGCTGGATGCAGCGCCGTCGCGTGCTGGCCCGGCCGGGGATGACCGCCGAGAAGTTCCGACGCATCGTTCGACTGCAGACCCCCGACCATGTCAAGCGGCGGCGCGCCGACGTCATCATCGACACTGGGGTGCGTAAGCACGAGACGCGGATGCAGATTCGGCATCTGGTCACTTGCCTCCGCGCACAACTGCGCCGATAGTGGTTCCTGAAATGCGCGAGATTGTTTTCGACACTGAAACGACCGGATTGAGCGCCCAGAACGGGGACAGGCTGGTCGAGATCGGGTGCGTCGAGCTGATCAACCGGGTCGAAACAGGCCGTGTCTTCCACGCCTATTTCAACCCCGAACGCAGCATGCCGAGCGAGGCGCAGGCGGTGCATGGCCTTTCGGACGCTTTCCTCTCGGACAAGCCGCTCTTCGCCGACAAGGTCGAGGAGCTGCTCGAATTCCTCGGAGAGGATCCGCTCGTCGCGCATAATGCCCAGTTCGACTTTTCCTTCCTCAATCATGAGCTTGGCCAATGCGGCCGACCAATCGTGGCGTCCACGCGGATGACCGACACGCTGGCGATCGCGCGTACCAGGCATCCCGGTGCCAAGCACAGCCTCGATGCCCTGTGTACGCGCTACGGCATCGATCGCAGTCACCGCGTGCTCCACGGCGCGCTGCTTGATGCGCAGCTGCTGGCGCAGCTCTATGTCGAGCTGACTGGCGGGCGCCAGATCGGCTTGATGCTCGCCGGGCACGAGGAAATCACGATCAAGGTCGAGTCGCGGACCAGTGTTGCGGTCACGCGAGTCGCCCGCCCCGCGCGGCCCCACGCCGCCAGTGAAGAGGAGCTTCGACGACACACCGAATTCGTCAGTCGGCTCACCGATCCGCTCTGGTCCGAAGGGCTGGCCGCCGGTTGACGCCAGGGGTGCCGCATCCCAGATGCGGAGCGTACAGCAATGGAGAAATAACCATGGATATCCGTGTTTCCGGGCATCAGGTCGACACCGGCGATGCGCTCAAGGCGCATGTTTCGGAACGTCTGAACGCGATCGCGGACAAGTATTTCTCGCGCGCTCTTTCGGCCCAGGTCACCTTTGGCAAGGGACCGCACGACTATGGTTTCCGCTGCGATATCGTCGCGCATGTCATGCAGGGCGTGATCCTCAAGGGCTCGGCGACGGGGCAGGAGGCGCACCCCGCCTTTGATGGTGCCGCCGACCGGATCGAAACCCAGCTTCGCCGGCACAAGCGCCGCCTGAAGGATCGAGCGATCGCACAACAGGCCGCAGCCTATGCCGAGCTTCAGGCGCTCAACGGCGATGCGGGCTATACCGTGTTCACCGCGCTCGAAGGGGAGGAGGATGTCGAGGAAAATGCGCTGATCATTGCGGAAACGCGCGTCGACGTTCCCGATGCCAGCGTTTCGGACGCGGTGATGATGCTCGATCTCAGGAACACCAATGCGCTGCTGTTCAAAAACAGTGGCACGGGCGCGTATAATATGGTCTATCGCCGCGACGATGGCACCATCGGCTGGGTAGAGCCGCAACGCGCTGCTTCCTGAGATGGTTCGAGCGGGGCCGTAACAGACGTATTTTCAAGGGGGTCAGCGGCGGACCGTTTTCCGCCGGTACGGGTATTTTATGAGCGATTTCAGTGATATCCTTACGCCCGACGCGATCGTCGCCGGGCTGCCGGTCACGGCCAAGAAGGCACTTTTCCAGCAACTCGCCACGATCGCCGAGCGCGAAACCGGACTCGAGTCGCGGCTCGTGATCGAGCGGCTCGGCGAGCGGGAACGGCTCGGTTCGACGGGATTCGGCGGCGGCGTGGCGATTCCGCACGGCAAGATCGAGGGGCTTGAGCGCGTCGTCGGCGTCTTTGCGCGGCTTGCCGAGCCGATCGACTTCCAGGCGATCGACGACATGCCCGTCGATATCGTCTTCATGCTGCTCTCGCCCACCGATGCGGGCGCCGAGCATCTGAAGGCGCTGGCGCGCGTCAGCCGGGCGCTCAGGGACCGCCCCTTCCTTGCCAAGCTGCGCGGTGCGGGCTCGCAGGACGCGCTTTATGCGCTGCTTGCCGACGCCGAAGCCCGTGATGCCGCCTGACCCGGTCGGGGCTACCCCGCCCTCGGGCGAGAAGGCCCATTTCCGCGCGCTTGAATCGCTCTATGGCAGCGCGCCGATCAACCGGCTGTTCGCCTCGTCGCTCGAAATTCCCGAGGCGGGGCTTGCGCGCATCCGCTTCGAGGTGGGCGGGCAATATTATCATGCAGCGGGCGCGGTCCACGGCACCGCCTATTTCAAGATGCTCGACGATGCGGCCTTCTATGCCGCAAACAGCCTCGTTACCGACTCCTTCCTGCTGACCACCGCCTTCAACCTGCTCTTCACGCGGCCGATCAAGACTGGACCGATCACCGCCGAGGGGCGCTGGATCAGCGGCAAGCGCCGCGTTTATGTCGCCGACGCGCGGCTGATCGATGCCGAGGGCGAAGAGGTGGCGCGCGGCACGGGCACCTTCATGCGCTCGCGGATCCCGCTTGCGTCGCTTCCCGGCTATGCGGGGACGCCGCCCGGGTGACCGCGCGGCTTTCAAGCGAAATGATGGTATCGGCATTGATCCGCCGCGTCGAAGGCGCGGGCGGCCACGCGATGGTACTCGCGCGCGGCGACCGCGGCGGCGGTGCTGTCGTCATCGCCTGCGCCGAAAAGGGACGTGTCGGGCAACTGCTCGAACGCACGCTCGACCTCGACGGCAATTATGTCTGGACGGCTTGCGGCCCGAATGTGCCGGAGGATCCCCAGCAAATTCAGGACTATCTGGAGCGCCGGCGCGATCGCGACCCGGATCTGTGGATCGTTGAACTGGATATCGCGCAGGCTGAACGGTTCGCCGCTGAAACGATTTAGCAAGGTTGACACTGTTGCGTTGCGATAACAAATGCCATGCAGCACCAACGCGTCAGGCCGTTTCCAAAAGGAAAAGGGGGAATACGGCAGCGCAGTCGGGGGGCGATCAGGGGTGCCGGAGTAGTTGGCATTCTGCGTTTCGATCAGCCAACCGCAATCTGATCTGGTTTGATGAGTCCTGTGTTACGCGCCGCATCGCTTGCGGCTGTGGCTTTTTGCGTTTTCGCTGCGGCTGTCGAGGCCGCGCCTTCCTTCGCTTCGGCGGCGGATGCTTCCTTGCCGACGCCCTCGGAGACCACGCTCTCCGATCCCGCCATCATCAGCGCGCCGTCAACGGCGCAGGTTCCGGTCTCTGCGGACGTCTCCGCGCCCGAGGCCGTCGAGCCCACCCGCAAATTCGCTTCGCTGCGCGAAGCCGTCGACGCCGAGGACACCGAAGCTGCGCTGAACCGCGAGGAGGAATGCCTCGCCGGCGCGATCTATTTCGAGGCCAAGAGCGAATCGCTCGAGGGTCAGCACGCCGTGGCCGAGGTCGTCATCAACCGCTCCGAATCGGGCCGGTTCCCCGGCACGATCTGCGGCGTCGTCTATCAGCGGAGCCAGTTCTCCTTCGTTCGCGGCGGGCGCATGCCCGCGATCAACCGCAACAGCACCGACTGGCAGGAAGCCGTCGCGGTTGCGCGTGTCGCGATGGACGACAGCTGGGAGAGCCCCGCGCAGGACGCGCTCTTCTTCCATGCCACGCGTGTTTCGCCGCGGTGGAAGCTCAAGCGCGTCGCGACGATCGGCAACCACGTCTTCTACCGCTGATCGCAATCCGCGAGCGGATGAAGGGGCGCGGCACCCGGTGCGGCGCCCCTTTTCATTTGTTCCTTTTTCGTTCTATAGCGGGGCATGGATCGTCCGCTCCCAGTCCCGACGGTTACCGCCGCCGAAGTATGCCGCGGGGTCGCACGGCTGTTCATCCAGCACGACATGGTCGCGCTTTCCGAGGTGCCGCTGGGCAATGGCCGTCGCGCCGATATCATGGCGCTCGACGCAGCGGGGCGCGTGACGATCGTCGAGGTCAAGATCGCGCGCAGCGACCTGCTCGGCGACATGAAATGGCCCGACTATCTTGAGTATTGCGACCGCTTCTTCTGGGCGGTTCCGCCCGGATTCGACACGTCGCCGCTCGACACCGAATTCTTCCAGCCCGAGCGGACGGGCGTGATTGTCGCCGATCGCTACGCGGGCGCGATATTGCGCGAGGCGCGCTCGACGGCGTTGCCCGGCGCGCGTCGCAAGGCCGAGACGCTGCGCTTCGCGCGCCGCGCGGCCGCCCGGTTGCTGGGCACGCTCGACCCCGATCTGGTGATCCCCGAAGGCGGGTGAGCAGCGAGCGCCCCTTAATTGGGGCCCATCACCTGCGCGGGCTTGGTCTTGCCCTGGTCCTCGATCAGCTTGAGCACCGTCGCCGCGCGCGGGTCGCGCTTGGCATAGTCGCGCGCCGACATGCCCGCGAGCGTATCGGTGCGGTCTGGGTTGGCGCCCGCGGAAAGCAGCAGGCGGGTCATCCGGAGGTCGCGGTTCTGGACGGCGCGGATCAGCGGCGTTTCGCCCTGGGCATTGGCCAGATCGACGCGTGCCTTCCGTGTCACCAGCAGCTGCGCGCCTTCGACAAAGCCGATCTGCGCCGCGATCATCAGCGGCGTGTTGCCGTTATTGTCGCTGACATCGAGCTTGGCGCCCTTGCTCAGCATCAGCGCCATCCAGCCGAGGTCGCGCCGCTGCGTGACGATGTGCATCGCGGTTTCGCCGGTTGCGCGATCCTTGACGTCGACGATCCGCGAACCGGGCTCGCTCAGAAATTCATTGGCCTTGGACGCGTTCGAATCGCGCACCGCCTTCAGGAAATTATAGCTGTCCGAAAATTGCGCATGCGCGATCCCCGGCAGCATCAGCGCGGCTGCGATCGCGGGAAAAAGCACGCGGAAGGCGGAGCGTTTCGGAAAAGGCATCGTGGATTCGTCCCTGTTGGCTTGCACTCGCGCGCATAGCAAAGCATGGCTGGCCCCGCCATGAACGAAATTCTTCGCCCCCTCGCGCTCTCCCTTGCCCCGTTGATGCTGCTTGCGGCGTGCGGTTCGCAGCCTTCGGCCGACCTTCCCGCGAATGCGCCGCTCGCCGGCGCCAGTATCGGGGGGCCCTTCACGCTCACCGATCAGGACGGCAAGACCGTCAAGGACAGCGATTTTGCGGGGAAATACCGCATCATGTACTTCGGCTATGCCTATTGCCCCGATGTCTGTCCGGTCGATGTTCAGAATCTGATGCTGGGCCTCAAGGCGTTCGAAAAACAGGATCCGCAGGCGGGCGCGAAGGTGCAGCCGATCTTCGTCAGCGTCGATCCCGATCGCGACACGCCCGCAGTGCTCAAGCAGTTCGTCGGCAATTTTCATCCGCGGCTGGTCGGGCTCACGGGCAGTCCGCAGGCGATCGCGGCGGTCGCCAAGGAATATGCGGTCTATTACCGAAAGGCGGGCGATGCGAAATCGAGTGACTATCTTGTCGATCATAGCCGCCAGGCCTATCTGATGGGCCCTGACGGCAAGCCGATGGCGCTCGTGCCGCAGGATGGAAAGCCGCAGGAGATCGCGGCCGTGCTCGCACAATGGGTCAGGTGAACAAGCCTTTCTGGGAAACCAAGTCGCTCGACGCAATGAGCCGCACAGAGTGGGAAAGCCTGTGCGACGGTTGCGGCAAATGCTGCGTCCACAAGCTCGAGGATGAGGAAACGGGCGAGCTGCATCCGACCAATGTCGCGTGCAAGCTGCTCGACCGGCACAGCGGGCTCTGTACCAACTACAAGCATCGCCGCGCCTTCGTCCCCGAATGCGTGCGGCTGACCCCAGCGCGGCTGCGTGAGATCGACTGGCTGCCCGAGACCTGTGCCTATCGCCTGCTCGACGAGGGCAGGCCGCTGCCCGAATGGCATCCGCTCGTCTCGGGCGACCCCGAGAGCGTGCACAGGGCAGGGATCTCGGTGCGCGGCTGGACCGTCTCCGAAAACGATGCAGGTGAGCTGGAGCTCCATATTGTCGACCGGCCGCTCTGATCTGAGCTTCGGGCCGGAGGGGCGCGAACGCCCGCTCGTCATTCGTCGCAGCCGTCAGGCCCGCCGCATGCGGTTGAGCGTCGATCCGCGCAACGGCGCGGTCACGCTGTCGCTGCCGTGGCACGCCAGCCTCGCGTCGGCGCTCGAATGGGCACGCGGCCAGCGTGGCTGGGTCGAGTCCGCGCTCGCCGACATCCCACAGGCGCGCCCGATCGTGCCTGGCGCTACCTTGCCCTTTGAGGGGGAGGAGCTGCTCGTCGACTGGGACGAAGCGCGTCCGCGCGCGGTGCGACGCGAACCCGACCGGCTGGTCCTGGGCGGACCGCGTGACGCCGTTGCGTCACGGTTGCTCGGCTGGGCGCGGCGCCAGGCGCTGGCGACGCTCGAGCGCGAGACGCGCGAGATCGCCGCCACCGCAGGCGTCACCGTCGGCCGCGTCGGCGTCGGCGATCCGCGCGCGCGCTGGGGCAGCTGCGCGGCCAATGGCGATATCCGCTACAGCTGGCGGCTGATCATGGCGCCCGTCTTCGTGCGCCGCTCCACCGTGGCGCACGAGGTCGCGCACCGCGTCCATATGGACCACAGCCCCGCCTTTCATGCGCTCGCGGCAAAGCTCTACGGCGGCGATCCCGATGTGGCGCGCGCCTGGCTGCGCGCCCATGGCTCGGCGCTTCACTGGGTGGGGCGCGACGATTCCTGAGGGCGTGCCGGCGGCTGGGTCCGCTGGCCCTGCGGCGGTGTGGCTGGTTGGCGGACGCCGTCCTGCGGGCGCGGCGTGGGCTGACGCTGCGGCCGCTGCTCGCGATTGAGGACATCATCGAGCCATTGCTGGTCCAGCCTGGGCGGTGCGGTGACGTCCTCGCCCTGCGGCTCGGAACCGAACTCGTCGGGGGCGATGGCGCCTTCGGGGGGCGTGACCGGGTTGCCGTTCTCGTCGACAAACATGCCCGGGTCAGGCTCGCCATAATAGGCTTCCTCGTCGGGCTCGAGCTGCCATTCGGGCAGCGTGACCTCGGTCTCGAAATTCTCGACGGGGCGCTTGGCGGTCGCCACCTTCATGAAGCTCGCAAAAGCGCGCGCGGGCGCCGATCCCCCCTGGAGCGAGCCTACCGACCTCGCGTCGTCGCGGCCCATCCACACGCCCGTGGTCAGCCCGCTCGAAAAGCCGAGGAACCAGCCGTCCTTGTTCGAACTCGTCGTGCCCGTCTTGCCCGCAACCGGCCGGCCGATCTGCGCGGCCCTGCCCGTCCCCGCGCTGACCGCGGTCTGGAGCAGGTCGGTCATCTGCGCCGCGACCGAAGGCGCGACGAGCACGCGCGATTCGTCGGTCTCGTGCTGATAGAGCAGCTCGCCATTCTCGGTCGTCACCTTGGTGATGCCATAGGGCATCACCGCCACGCCCTTGCGCGCGACCGCCGCATAGGCGCGCGTCATGTCGATCAGGCGGACGTCGCTGGTGCCGAGCACAATCGAGGGATGCGCGGTCAGCGGGCTGGTGATGCCGAAGCGACGAGCCATGTCCGCCACTGACGAGAAACCGACTTCCTGCCCGAGCTTCGCCGCTACGGTGTTGATCGAATAGGTGAACGCGGTCCGGACCGTCATTTCGCCCGAAAAGCGGCGCGAACTGTTGCGCGGGCTCCAGCCCGCGATCGTGATCGGTTCGTCGACCACCGTGTCGTTGGGCGTATGCCCCGCCTCGAGCGCGGCGAGATAGACGAACAGCTTGAACGCCGAACCCGGCTGGCGCTGAGCCTGTGTCGCGCGGTTGTAGATCGACGAGACATAGTCCTTGCCGCCCACCATCGCACGCACCGCGCCGTCGCGGTCGAGCGAAACGAGCGCGCCCTGCAGGTTGGCCGGTGTGTTGGCGCGGATCGCGGCGTCGGCGGCGCGCTGCATGTTGGGGTCGAGCGTGGTCCAGACGTCGATCGGGCGCTCGCTCTCGTCGATCAGCGTCTCGAGCTGGGGGAGCGCCCAGTCGGTGAAATAGCGCACGCTGTTCTGGCGTGGTTCGGGCGCGAGCTTGATCTCCTCGGGGTGCGCCGCGGCAGCCTCGGCGGCGGTAATCGCGCCCGCGTCGCGCATCACCTCGAGCACCACGCCCGCGCGGCCGATCGCAGCCTCGGCGTCGGCAGTGGGCGAATAGCGCGAGGGCGCCTTGACCAGTCCCGCGATCACCGCCGCCTCGGCGAGCGAGAGCGATCGCGCGTCATGACCGAAGAACTTCCGGCTGGCGGCGTCGATGCCATAGGCGCCACCGCCGAAATAGACCTTGTTGAGATAGAGTTCGAGGATCTGGTCCTTGGTGAATTTGCGCTCCATCGCGAGCGCGAGGATCCATTCGCGGAACTTGCGGCCGAATTCCTTGGAATTGTTCAGGAAGATATTGCGCGCGAGCTGCTGCGTGATTGTCGAGCCGCCCTGCGCCCAGTGACCGCGCTGGAGGCGTACCCAGAGCGAGCGCGAAATGCCGATCGGATCGACGCCGGGATGCATGCGGAAGCGGCGGTCCTCGACCGCGACCATCGCGCCGACCATTGTCGGGGGGATGTCCTCATAGTCGATCCACTCGCCATAGCTTGGCCCCAGCGATACGAGGATCGTGCCGTCGGCGGCACGCACCTGGATCATCTGGCCGTTGGGATCGCGCCTGAGCTCGCCAAAGCTCGGAATGCTCGACATCGCGATCGCGACCGCGACGACAAGCGCGATCAGCCCGGCGATTCCTGCGAAAAAGCCGACCTTCACGATCCCGAACAGGACTCGCTTGGCGGAGCGCGGTGATTTCTTGGAGGATGCAGCGGCCATTGGTCGGCGATGATGTACGATCAATCGCGGCGCATGCCAAGCGGGACTTGGACGGGTTTAGTCGGCGTCGACGCGCGCGTCGAAATCCAGCGCCGCGCTGTTCATGCAATAGCGCATGCCGCTCGGCCCCGGCCCGTCGGGAAAGACATGGCCCAAGTGCCCGTCGCAGCGCGCGCAGCGGACCTCGACGCGGCGCATGCCGTGGCTGGTGTCGGCGTGCTCGGTCACCGCATCCACGGTGGCGGGCGCGATGAAGCTTGGCCAGCCCGATCCCGAATCATATTTTTCGTCCGAACGGAACAGCTCGGCGCCGCATGCCGCGCAGCGATAGAGGCCGGGCGCCTTGTTGTCGTTGTAGATACCAGTAAAGGCGCGCTCGGTCCCTGCCTCGCGCAGCACATGATATTGTTCGGGGGTCAGGCGCTTGCGCCATTCCTCTTCGGATAGATCAAGCCGGTCCATGCCGGAAATCTGGGCATGTGTCGCGATTCGGTCAATGACCTAGGGCGCGATCCGGATGAGTTGCGCGATTGCTGCGCCGAGCGTCGGAAAGGCGCCAAGCAGCTGGGGCGCGAGCCGTCGTCCGCGCTGCGTCGCCGCCGCAGCCGCAAGCATGCGCGCGGCGGTCACCGGCATGCGCGTGCGCCGCGCGAGTTCGGCCTGAAAGGCGATCGCCGCTCCGCCGCCACCCGAAAGCCGATGCCGTGCCGCCATGACGCCGCTCGCCAGTGCGATCGCGATCCCTTCACCCGCGAGCGAGGGGATGACCGCGGCCTGGTCGCCCAGCCGGAATAGTCCGGCAGTGCCGGACCTCGCGCGCCAGCCATAGGGTACCGCACCGATTGCCTCGATCGCGGCGTGGGGCTGCGCCAGCGCCAGCCGCTCGCCGAGATAGGGCGATTCCGCACCGAGCGCGAAAAGGAGCGCGTGCGGATCGCCGCCGGCTGCGCTGAGCCGCGATTTCCGGATCGCCATACAGAGATTGGCCGAGCCATCTTCCTGGAGCAGCAGCCCGGCATAGCCGCCGTCGAACAGGTGGAGCTCGATCGCCGATCCCACCATTGCCGCGAGCGCCGGAGACGCGTCGATGCGCATCCGCAGGCCCAGCGCCGGGTCGTCCTCGCCGCGCGGCCGCGCCAGTCCGCGGCAATCATGCTTGCCCGTCGCGAGGAACAGGCAATCGGCGGTTACCGCCGCGCCATCGCTCAGCTCGGCATGCCCCGCGCCCGCCCGCATGATTGCGATTCCGCGCTCGATCCGCGCGCCCCGCGCCTCGGCCAGTGCCAGCAGCATCGTGTCGAGCCGGCGGCGTGAAACGCCGATCGCGGGTGCGGGCAGCCGCGCCTCCGCCTGCGCTTCTCCCGCGAGAAGACGGAGGCGATCGATCGGGTGTCCGCGCAACGCCGTCGATGGCAGCCCGACCGCGTCGAGCATTTCGAGCGTCCGCCAACTCAGGAAACCGCCGCACAGCGCGTCGCCAGTCTCAACGTTGCGCTCGATCAGCAGCGGCCGCTCGCCCCCGCGCGCGAGCGTAATCGCGGCCGCCGCGCCCGCCGGCCCGCCGCCGAGGATCAGTGTATCTGCTCTACGCATAGCCGGAAGGGGAACGCGCGAAACACCCGCGCCGTGCCGGGCGCAATTCCCGCCTCGCTCAGAATGGGCGGCCATTCGTGCGGCCGATAGGACCGCGCGATCGACAGCGTGCCGTCATGCCGTACGATCGGGTGCCAGCGCATCAGCGTCGCCAATAGGGGGAAACCGAATGCTGACAGCCGATGGCGGTGCAGGTCGTTGACCAGCCAGCCAGTTCGCGCCTCGCGCGTCATGAAGCGCAGAAAAGCGACGAGCTGCGCATCCGTCATGTGGTGTGCGACGAGGCTTGATATGACGAAGTCGAAGCCCTCGCCCGTCAGGTCGGCATAGTCGCCGGTGCGCCAGTCGATGGTCATTTCGGCGGGCGTCGCAAGCGCTGCGGCGGGGGCGCTGCCCGGATTGAGGTCGATCCCTACCAGCTCCGCCGTGATCCCGCGCCGCGCGGCCCAGCGCGCGATCGTGCGCAGCATGTCGCCATCGCCAAAGCCGACATCGAGCAGGCGGAAATGCCGGCGCGTTCCGATCGCGCGCTTGAGAAAGGCGAGCGTCGGGCGGCGGGCGAGCGTGAAGCTGTTCGCCTTCGCCAGGTCGCGCAGCACCGCGGCATAGATGACGGGGTCGAGGTCCGGCGCGTCCATCAGCTCATCTTCGATGGTGCGCGTGGCAAGGTTTCTCATGGCAGGGGGCCGAAGCGAAAGCCCTCGGCGGCAAGACCGGGGCCGAAGGCGAGCGCGATGCCGGGGCCGGTGACGCCGGCATCGAGCATGCGGGCGAGCACGAACATCAACGTCGCCGACGACATGTTGCCGCAGGCGCGCAGCACCGCGCGCGATTCGGCCAGGCTGTGCGGCGCGAGCCCGAGCCCGTGTTCGACCGCGTCGAGGATCGAGCGTCCGCCCGCGTGCACCGCCCAATGGATGATCGCCTCCAGCCCCGCGCCGTCGACCAGCGCTGCGCGCATCCCGGGCTGGGCAAGCGCCGCACTCAATCGGCCCGGAACCTCGCCCGACAGGTGCATCGCGAATCCCTGATCGCCGATGGTCCAGCGGATAAGCGCGCTCGAATCGGGCAGCGTCGCGGCAAAGCCGTCGCCCAGCGCAATGCCCCGCGGTTCGGCGCTGACCAGTGCCGCGGCAGCACCGTCGCCGAACTGGAGCATGGCGAGCAGGGGCTCGATCCGGTCCTCGGCGGCAAGGTGCAGCGTCGAGAGCTCGACGGTGACGACGAGCACGCGCGCCCCCGGAGACGAACGGACGATATGGCGCGCGCTTCTGATCGCGGTGACTGCGGCATAGCAGCCCATGAATCCGATCAGCAGCCGCTCGACCGATGGCGCAAGCCCGATCTGCGTCGCGATGATCTGGTCGACTCCCGGCGCAACGAAGCCCGTGCAGCTCGCCACGACGATGTGCGTGATGTCGGCCGGGTCGAAGTCGAGGCGGGCGACCGCCTCGAGTGCGAGCGCGGGCGCCGCTTCGGCATAGAGCGCCATCCGTGCGGAGGTCGGCGGCAGCGCGCCGTTCTCGTAAAAGCCGCCCGGCCCCACGGGCGAGCGCGCGTGCACCGACCAGCGATGTGCGATGTCCGATCGCTCGACCATCCGGCGGAACAGCTTGCGCTCACGTGCCGGCAGACGCGGTTCGGCCCACTCGACAAAGGGCTGGTGGATATCGCGCGCTGGCGTCGCGGTCGCGATCGCATTGATGCAGGCGACGGGGTGGACGGCATCGATCGACAAGCGGATCGTTCTCCTGACCGCGTGCCCTCAGGCGGGCGCCGCATTCCCCCGTATGACGTAGTTAACAATATGTTGAACGGTCATGTTCTACACGCGTCTTTATGAAGCATTGCTGGACATATGCCAGCCCCTTGATCGGGCTGGCTTTCCTGGTCGCTGTGCCCGCCGCGCGCGGGCAGTGCCAGCTTTGTGTGCCCGCGGAAGACGCGGCCGCCGCCCGGCCGACGCGGCCGCTCACCATCGATGTCGAGACGGGTATCGATTTCAGCCGTGTCGCGGTTGCTTGGACCGCGGGGGGCGTGGTGGAGGTCGATGCGGCCAGCGGTCGGCGACGCGTGATCGGCGGGCTCGTCGATCTCGGCGGGCTCGGGCTTACCGGCGCGGTGCGGCTGACGGGCGAGCCGGGCCGGCAGGTCCGCATCAGCATGCCCGCAGGCGTCACGCTCGTTGCGCCCGACGGTGACACCGCCGAGCTCGACGACATCGTGACCGATCTGCCGCCTTCGCCGCGGCTGGGTCCCGATGGTCAACTGCGCTTCGCTTTCGGTGGCCGGCTCGTCGTGCGCGGCAGCGCCACGGGCAACTTCCGCGGCCGCATCGCGATCGTCGCCGACTATGAATAGGGCGTCCGCTAAGCGTCTGTTAACCATGCTCGCAAGAACTTCGTGAACCTTGATCGTCTAGCGCTGAATGCGAGCCGTGGGGATTTGGCTCGAAAAGCTCGTTAGGGGACCAGATAGATGAAGATTCAGCTCGTAAAGGCCGCGCTGTGCGGCTCGATGCTTCTTGCCACCGGCGTCGGTGCGACCGGCGCGCACGCCGCCACCGCCAATGCCGACGCCAAGGCACGCGTCATCACCCAGGTCAGCGTCTCGAAGGTCGCAGGCCAGGATCTCGATTTCGGCGCGATCGTGCCGGGCGCTTCGAACTCGACCGTCGTGGTCGCGGCGGGCGGCGGGCGCACCTGCGGCGCGGCGCTGACCTGCACGGGCGCGTCGAGCGCGGCGGGCTTCACGATTACGGGCGCGATCGGCGAGACCGTGTCGATCTCGGCCAACCCGAACGTCACGCTGACCGCCGGCTCGAACAGCATGGCCGCGACGCTGACGCCCAGCATCACCTCGCTGGTGCTCAGCGCTTCCAATGCCTTCACCGTCGGCGGCACGCTCAACGTGCTCGCGAACCAGGCGGCGGGCAGCTATTCGGGGCAGTTTACCGTCACGGTCAACTACCAGTAAGCGCCGCGGCCGAACGATTACGGGAGGCACCCGCGCAGCGCGGGGGTGCCTTTGGGGGGAAGGGCCCGTTGGCATGCGCCAACGGGCCCTTTTCCTTGCGCCATGGCGGCACGATTAGGAAAGTATAAACCATGTTCTGACATTCGGGCGCTTGGGGATGCCGGTGCTGGGGAGCGCCGGTGACACGACCGGAGACCAGACATGTTCACGGCTTCACGCCGCCCGCCGCGCCCTGTCGCGACGCTGCTTGCCCTTGGCCTGTTGTTTGGGCAGGCGCCCGCGCTCCACGCCGCGGGTGACCTTCTTGTTGCGCCGACGCGGGTCGTCCTCGATGGACCACGCGGGACCGAGGTGATCCTCAACAATATCGGCGCAGAGCCAGCGACCTATCGCATCTCGCTCGAGCTCCGCCGGATGAAGGCCGACGGCTCGCTCGAGGACGTCGCACCCGAGGGCGCCAATGCCGCCGAATCTGCGGCGCTTGCGATGATCTCCTATGCGCCGCGGCGCATCACGCTGCCGCCCAACCAGCCCCAGGCGATCCGCATCGGCGTCCGCGCGCCAGAGGGGCTCCCCGATGGCGAGTATCGCGCGCACATGCTGTTCCGCGCGGTGCCCGATGCCGTGCCCGCCACCGAAGCCGCGAGGGCCGATAGCGGGCTCGCGATCGCGATCACGCCGATCTACGGCGTCACCATTCCTATCATCGTAAGGCGCGGCGCACTGAGCGCGACCGCGGCGCTGTCCGACGCGCGGCTCGCCATTGTCGGGGGCCGCCCCTCGCTGGCGTTCACGCTGACGCGTATGGGCAGCCGCTCGGTCTATGGCGAGATCCGCGTGCTCAAGCCGGGCGTCGACAAGCCCGTGATCGTGGCGCGCGGTGTTGCGGTCTATCCCGAAATCACGACACGTACCGTCACGCTGCCCGTGCCCGAGGGCGCCGATCTGCGCGGGCCCGCGACAATCCAGTATCTTGAAAACGCCGAGGCGGGCGGGCGGATGATCGCCGAGGCGAAGGTGGAGCTGCGATAGCGGTCATCGAGCGCGCGTTGCGTCGTGATGCGTTCGCATCCATTCCGACAGGTCATGCGATGGGCTGCCTGGTGCGCCGCTGCGCTGGTCGCGCTGCCGGCCCCGATGCTCCACGCGCAAGCCGCCTGGATGCCCAATGACGACGATGCGCTGCTGCTCGACCTTCGTCTCGGCCGGCTGAGCCTTGGCGACGGGATCCGCGGCTATCAGACCCCCGATGGCGTGTGCGTCGACATGGCCGACGTCATCCTCGCGCTCGATCTGCCGATCCGTGTCGACAAGCGCATGGCACGCGCCGAGGGCTGGGCCTTTGACGAACGCCGCCAGATCCTGATCGATCGCGCGCGCCATGCCGTGCAGGTCGGCACGGTCAGCGCGAAACTCGGCCATACCGAGATTCGCGACGTACCCCAGGGCTGGTGCGTCGAGGCGGCATCGCTGTCGCGTTGGCTCGGCGTCGAGCTCAAGCCCGATCTGGCCAATGCGCTGTTGCTCGTGAAGTCCAATGCCAGACTCCCCGTCGAACTCGCCGCCGAGCGTCGTGCGCGCGCCGCCGCGATCCCTCCACGCCGGGGCTTCGATCTCAAGACGCTGCCGCGCGCCGATGCTCCATTCCGGATCTGGCGGACGCCGTCGGTCGATGTCGTCGCGACCATCGCCGCGGTCGATGACAAGCGCACGGGCAGCCGTGTCGATGCGAGCTACGAGATCTATGCCGCGGGCGAGATCGGCCGGGCCTCGTTCGACGCGCGCCTCGCCACGGACCGCGACGCGGTGCCCGAAAGCCTCAGGCTGAGGGCTTATCGCACCGATCCCGATGCCGGGCTGCTCGGTCCGCTTCATGCAACGCACGCCGCGCTGGGTGACGTCGCGGGGCTGTCGACCGCGCTGGTTGCGCAAAGCGTTGCGGGGCGGGGCGCGATCGTCACCAATCGCCCGATCGACCGGCCCGACGCCTTCGACAGTACCGACTTCCACGGCGAGCTGCCCCAGGGCTGGGACGCCGAACTCTATCGCAACGGCCAGCTCCTCGCCTTCGCCAATGATCGCGCGGATGGCCGCTATGCCTTTCTCGACGTGCCGCTGCTCTACGGCCAGAACCGCTTCGAGATCGTGCTTTATGGGCCCCAGGGTCAGGTCCGGCGCGAGGAAAGGCTGGTCGCGGTCGGGGTGGACAGCATCCCGCCGCGCCAGACCTGGTACTGGGCGGGAATTAACCAGGCCAATACCGACCTGATCCGCCTCACCGACTATCGCGACCCGCGCAATCGCGGCTGGCGCGGCAGTTTCGGTATCGAACGCGGAATCGACGCGCTCACCTCTGTGTCGGCGCAAGTCCACAGTCTGGTGCGCGACGACACGCGCCGCGACTATGTCGAGGGCTTTCTGCGCCGCGCGATCGGCCCAGCTCTGGTTGAGCTTTCGGGCGCCTATGAAAGCGCGGGCGGCTACGCACTGCGCGCGCAGATGCTCGGTCAGCTGGGCAAGACCTATATCACCGCCGAATCGATCTTCGCGCGCGATTTCGTCTCAGACCGGATCGACCCCGGGGTCACCGGTGATCACCGGATCGCGCTCGATCACAGTTTCGCTGTCGGCGGCACAATTCTTCCGGTGCATGTCGAGGCGCGCTACCTGGCACGGCAGCGTGGCGCGGACTCGCTCGAAATGGCGGCGCGTGTGTCGGCCAATGCGGAGGGTGTCGTACTCACCGGCCAGCTCGATTATCGGGCTGACAAGGCGTCGATCGGCCCCGATCCACCCGACCGGATCCAGGCATCGCTGCTCGCCAATGCGCGGCTCGGGCGCGCCCGTCTTCGCGGCGAGACGCGCTTTCGGCTGTCCGCGGGATCCGGTCTCGAAAGCGCGACGCTGGTGTCCGAATGGGCGGCGGGGGAGCGCGCAGACTGGCGCGCGGAGCTCGGCTATGACCGTGGTTATGATCGTGCGCGGCTGGGCTTCGGCTACAGCCGCCGCTTCGATCGCTTTGCGCTGACCGCCTCGGTCGAGGTCGCGAGCGACGGCTCGGTCGCCGCCGGGCTCAACCTCGCCTTTGCCTTCGGCCCCGATCCGCGCGGCCGTGGCGTGCGGATCAGCGCGACCAAGCTCGCGAGCCAGGGGCAGGTGGTCGCGCGCGTCTGGCGCGACGCCAACAATGACGGCGTGCGCCAGCCCGGCGAACGCTTCGAACGCGACGTTCAGCTTGCCGCAGGCCAGATCGCGGTCGAATCGCTCAGCGATTCGCAGGGCCGCACCGTGATCGACGGGTTAACCCCCTTTCGCCCCGTCCTGATCGGTGTCGATGCCGGCTCGCTCGCCGATCCGCTCGTCCAGCCCGCGACGCCCGGCGTCGTGGTCACCCCGCGCCCGGGAATCGCGATCAGCGTCGAGCTGCCGCTCGCCAGCGCGGGCGAGGTGCAGGGCACGCTGGTCCGCGCCGGCGGTGGCGCGCTCGAAGGTATCGACCTCGAGCTGGTTGACGCCGGGGGACGCGTGCTGCGTGTCACGCGCAGCGAATTTGACGGTTATTTCCTGTTCGAAGGCGTGCCCTATGGCCGATATGCCATCCGCATCGCACAGGTATCGGCCGACGCGGCGCGGTTGCGCGCGGCGCTGGGGCTCAACGTCGTGGTGGGTGAGGCGCGACCGAGCGTGACGCTGGGTACGATCGCGATCGAATCGGCGACGCAGCGGATTGCGGTGATGCGATAGCGAAGTCGTCTGGGACGACTTCGTTTTCTCGGTTCTTCACGAAGATGGTGCGGTCGAGAAGACTCGAACTTCCACGGGCTTTCGCCCACAACGACCTCAACGTTGCGCGTCTACCAGTTCCGCCACGACCGCACTGAATCTTGTCCGCCGGAGAGACCGGCGGCTGGTAAGGCGCGTGCCTCTAGCAAAGCCGGACGGGCTTGGGAAGCCCCAAGCGCCCGAAAGTGGAAAAGCCGTCCCGATTCAGGTCCGATTGGGGGTTTTTCGCGGGTTTCGACGATGGTCCGGCGCGTCTAATCAGGGGCAATGATCCTGCCGCTGCTGCCCCTGCTCGCGGCCGCCGCGCATGCGCCGCCGCCCGCGATGCGCGCTCCGGCGCGCGCGACCGCACGCGTCGAGGCGCGAATCCTTGAGGCGGCAAGGGTCGATTGGCGCGACGCGCGGCCCAGGCGGCGGCCGCGCGGCGGGCCTCCGGCGCCCGCGCGCCACCTGATCGAATTCGAATGAGGCTCAGTTCAGCCCCGCGCCCGAAAAGCTCAGATTGAGCTCCTTGGCGCTCTTGGGCACATCCATCTCGGCGCTGTCGAACTCGGCGGCTCCCTGCGGCGGCAGCTTGCGCACGGGCGGGATGATCCGCCAGCCATAGACGACGCGCCCCGACGAATCGCGCAGCTCGGCGAGGATGTCGGGCACCTGCTGGGTCTCGTCGGTAGGATTGATGATCTTGCCCGAGACCGTGAACAGCTCGTTGCCGCTCGGCTGGGTATAGCGCTCGGGCTTGCGCGCGATGTCGATCTTGAGCGGCACATCGACCTGCGCCGCGTTGAGCCCGAGCCATGCCGCGAGCCCGGGGGTACCGAAATACTGGATCGCGCCCAGTGCCGCGACCATCACCAGTGCAGCGCCGGCAGCCGCGATCGTCCACCGTCGCGCGGGATTGCGGCGCGGGCGGAAGGGGGGCGCGTGCGCATAGGGATCATAGCCCGGATCGGATGCGTCTACCGCGGGCGTTTCCTCAACGGGCGCGACGGGCGCCGCCATCGGCACGGGTTCGGGCGGGGCCGGAGGCGGCGGTGGCGGGGCGATCACAGGCGCTTGCGCCGCGGGTGCCGGACCGGTTGCCTGGAGCTCGAGCATCGGCGCGGCCTCGAACCAGCTGTGCTTGCATGACGCGCAGCGCACCGTGCGTCCCGCAGCACCGATCGCCGTGTCGGGGACCAGGTAACGCGTCCGGCATTCGGGGCAAGTCAGGATCATCTGGTCTCGAGAAGTCCGTAATATGCGCTGTTTCTGCTGGTCCAGTGTAAACACGCTGGCGAATCAACTTGCAAGCATGTTGGCGCGTGTCCCGCGTTTTAACGCAAATAACGCGCTTTACGTGGCGCGCGGCTCTGTGCGATGGCGAGGTTGGGCAAGGGAGCACAGCAGCGGGCCGCGATGAGCAGCATCGTCCAGTTCGAGAATGTCGGGCTGCGCTACGGGACGGGCGCGGAGACGCTGTCTGACGTCAGCTTCACGCTCGCGCGCGGTGCCTTCTACTTCCTCACCGGCCCCTCGGGCGCGGGCAAGACATCGCTGCTCAAACTGCTCTATCTCGCGCAACGGCCGAGCCGCGGGCTCATTCGACTGTTCGGCGATGACGTCGTAACGCTGCCGCGTGATCGGCTGCCCATGCTGCGCCGCCGGATCGGCGTCGTCTTCCAGGATTTCCGTCTGGTTCCGCACCTCTCGGCCCATGACAATGTTGCGCTGCCGTTGCGCGTGATGGGGCATGCGGAGCGCGACATCGAGGCGCCGGTCAGCGAAATGCTCGCCTGGGTCGGACTGTCCGACCGTGCCAGCGCGCGCCCCGCGACGCTTTCGGGCGGCGAGCAGCAGCGCGTCGCGATCGCGCGCGCGGTGATCGGCCGCCCCGACGTCCTCGTCGCCGATGAGCCTACCGGAAACGTCGATCCCGACATGGCGGAAAGGCTGCTGCTGCTGTTCGAGGGGCTCAACAAGCTCGGCACGACGATCGTCGTCGCGACGCACGACATCCACCTGCTCAGCCGCATTCCCAACGCCAACATGATGCGGCTCGATCGCGGACGGCTGTCCGATCCCACGGGTGCGCTGCGCTACCCGCCCATCGGCGAAGGCGGGCGGGGATGAGCTTCGGCTGGGCACCCTCGATCGCCGACCGCCGACTGCTGCCCGAGGGGCGCTTTGCGGGCCCCATGCCATGGGTGATCGCGATCATGATGTTCCTGACCGCGCTCGCGGCGGCGGCGGGGCTTGGTCTTGGCGCGGCGGCACGCGGGTTGGGCGACGATCTGGCGGGCCGGCTGACGATCCAGATCGTCGATGCCAATCCCGATACGCGCGGTGCGCGCGCCGACGCGGTCGAGCGTGCGCTTGCGCATGCCCCGGGCGTGACGGCGGTCAAGCGCTTCAATGATCGCGAGATTGCGGGGCTGCTCGAACCCTGGCTCGGCGGCGAGGACCTGTCGGGGCAGGATCTGCCGATCCCCGCATTGATCGACGTCAGCCTCGTCGATGGTTCGGTCGCGCGGATTCACGCGGTCGAACAGGCGGTGCGGGCGGTCGCTCCCGCGGCGCGGATCGACCGCCATGCGCGCTGGCTCGCGCCGCTCGCCGGGCTGCTCGCCTCGCTCCAATGGCTGGCCGCCGCGCTCGTCATCCTCACCGCCGTGGCGACCGCCTGTGCGGTCGTGCTCGCCGCACGTGCCGCGCTCAACACGCATCGCGCGACGATCGACGTGCTTCACCTGATGGGCGCGACCGATGTCCAGATCGCCCGGCTCTTTCAGCGCCGCATCGCGCTCGACGCGCTGTTCGGCGGTGTGGTCGGCCTGCTCTTCGCGATCGCGGTGCTGTTGCTGCTCGGATCGCGGATCGCCGCGATCGGCTCGGAACTGCTCGGATCAGTCGGGCTTTCCTGGCGCGACTGGGCGACTATAGTGTCGCTGCCGTTCGCGGGCGCGCTTCTGGCCACGCTTGCCGCACGGATTACGGTGCTCAAGACCTTGCGGAAGATGCTGTGATCAAGCGTATCCTGTCGCTCATTCCGCTGTTCTGGGCGCTCGGTTTTGCGGCCTTCGTGATCTGGCTGCCGCGCCCCGTCGACGGCGAGACCACCGACGCGATCGTCGTCCTGACCGGTGCACCGGGCCGAATCGAGCGCGGTCTCAAGGTGCTCGAGGAGAAGAGGGCGAAGCGGATGTTCGTCTCCGGTGTCTATCGCGACGTGAAACCGCATGAGCTTGCGCTTGCGCAACACGCCCCGATCGCGCTGTTCGACTGCTGCATTGACCTTGGTCGCGAAGCCAATGATACGCGCGAAAATGCTCAGGAAACCGCCAACTGGATCGCAAGGCACGATTATCGCAGCGTTCGGCTGGTGACCACCGACTGGCACATGCGGCGCGCGCGCAGCGAGCTGGAGCGTGCGGTCGGCGATGATGTCCGGATCGTTGCCGACGCGGTGAAAAGCGATCCGGGGTTCGCGATGCTGTTCAAGGAATACCACAAATATCTGCTCAGCCGCTTCGGAGGGCTGCTCAGGCTATGGTGACCCTGGTGCGCTCGCTGATGTTCGCGATCGTCTTCTATCCGGGCAGCCTGCTCTATGTGCTCGCGGCGCTTATCAGTTCGCTGGTCGGCCCCAGACCGCTGCGCTTCTTCTCACGCCAATGGGCGGTCTTCCACCGCTGGTGCTGCGTCCATATCCTCGGCATCCGCAACCGCATCGAGGGCGCGATTCCCGACTATCCCGTGCTCTTCGCGATCAAGCATGAATCGATGTACGAGACGATCGAAACGCTCGTGCTCTTCCGTGATCCCGCGGTGCTGGTGAAGAAGGAGCTCGCCGACATCCCGCTCTGGGGCAAGGTTGCGCTGCTCCACGGCTCGATCCCGATCGACCGCGAGGGCGGTGCCAGCGCGTTGCGCAAGCTCGTCCGCGCCGCGCGTGCCGCGGCCGATGAGGGGCGCTCGCTCGTCATCTTTCCCGAAGGCACGCGGGTGCCGCACGGCGAACGCCCGCCGTTGCGCGCGGGCTTTGCGGGGCTCTATCGCCAGATCGGCCTGCCCGTCGTCCCCGTCGCGCTCGACACGGGCCGGGTCTCGCCGCGCGGCAGCTTCCTCAAGCGTCCGGGCATCGTCACCTATCGCTTCGGCGACGTCATTCAGCCCGGTCTCGATCGCAACGCGGTCGAGGCGCTGGTGCATGCGGAGATCAACCGGCTCAACGACTGAGCCTATTCGTGCGTGCGCCCGAAATCGGGGCTCGCGTCGTCCTGCCCCTGTTCGATGATGCTGCGGCGAATCGTGCGCGTGCGCGCGAACAGGTCGAACAGCGCATCGCCGTCGCCCCAGCGGATCGCGCGCTGGAGCGCGGTCAGATCCTCGGAGAAGCGCTGGAGCATCTCGAGCACCGCATCCTTGTTGGACAGGAACACGTCGCGCCACATCGTGGGGTCCGACGCGGCGATGCGCGTGAAGTCGCGAAAGCCGCCCGCCGAATATTTGATCACTTCGGACTGGGTGACCTGCTCGAGATCGGAGGCGGTGCCGACAATGGTATAGGCGATCAGGTGCGGCAGATGGCTCGTCACTGCGAGTACGAGGTCGTGATGCTCGGCATCCATCCGCTCGACATGCGCGCCCAGCGCCCGCCAGAATTCCTCGAGCCGCACGACAGAAGTTTCATCGGCGTTCTGCGGCGGGGTGACGATGCACCAGCGCTTGTGGAACAGCGTGGCGAAGCCCGCCTCGGGGCCACTGCGCTCGGTGCCTGCCACCGGGTGCGCGGGAATCACGATCGCCTCCGGCAGCGCCGCGGCCAGCGCCGACGCGACGCTCGCCTTGCACGACCCGACATCGCTCACGATTGCCCCTCGGGGGAGGTCGTCGGCGATTTCCCCCGCCACATCGCCCATGGCGCCGACGGGGACGCACAGGATCACGAGTTCGGCATCGGTCACAGCCGCGCCGGCGGTGTCGGTGATGTCGTCGCACAGGTCGAGCGCCCGCGCGCGCTCGCGTACCTCGGCGTCGCCGTCATGCCCCGTCAGCCTGACCGTCGGCATGTGCTGGCGCACCGCCCGCGCGATCGAGGAACCGATCAGCCCCAGCCCGATGATCGAGACGCGCGCAAAGGGCAGCATCAGCCCGCCGCCTCTACGAGGTCACGCAGCGCCCCGGCGACGCCGCGCGTCTCTTCCTCCGTGCCGATCGTGATGCGCAGCCCCTGGCCAAGCCCTTGGCCGGGCAGCCAGCGCGTGATGAAGCTGCGCGCCATCAGCCCCTCATAGGCCATCTCGGCGGTCAGCTTGCCCGCAAAGGTCACGAGCACGAAATTCGCCCTGGAGGGGATGACGCGCAGCCCGTTATTGCCCAGTGCCTCGATCTCACGGGCGAACCAGCTGCGCCATTCGGCATTGTGCGCGCGGCTGCGCGCGACGAAATCCTCATCGCCGAGCGCTGCGATCGCCGCGAGCTGGCCAGCGCTGGTGACGTTGAAGGGCGCACGGATGCGGTGCAGCGCTTCGATCACCGCGGCGGCGCCATAACCCCAGCCGATCCGCTCGGCGGCCAGCCCGTAGATCTTGGAGAAGGTCCGCGTGACGAGCACATTGGATGCACTCGACGCCAGCGCCAGCCCGCCATCGTCCTCGTCTGGCTCAAGATATTCGGCATAGGCCTGATCGAGCACCAGCAGCGCATCGGTGGGGAGCGCCGCGTGCAGCCGCGCGATCTCGGCAGCGGGCGCATAGGTGCCCGTCGGATTGTTGGGATTGGCGACGAAGACGACGCGCGTGTTCGGCGTCACCGCGGCGAGAAGCGCATCGACATCGGTCGCATAGTCCCTGTCGGGCGCGACCACCGGCTTCGCGCCCACGCGCCGCGCCGCGATCTCGTAAACGGCAAAGCCATAGCGAACGAACAGCACTTCGTCGCCCACACCGGCATAAGCGCCCGCGGCAAGGTGCAGGATCTCGTCGGACCCGGTGCCGTAGATGACGCGCGCGGGATCCAGCCCGTGCTTCGCGGCGATCGCCTCGCGCAACGCGGACGCATTGGCGTCGGGATAGCGCGCCAGACTGCCGCGCCCCGCCCCGAATGCCGCCTCGGCTTGGGGACTCGTGCCGAGCGGATTCTCGTTGGACGAGAGCTTGACGACCTTGCGGCCGTCATCGGTGGTCGAGCGGCCGGGAACATAGGGCGCGATGCCCATGATCCAGTCCTTGGGGCGCGGTGCGTTCATGGTGGTGGGCCTTAGAGTGATTTCGAGCGGGGTGGCAACACCCGGCGGCTCGGAAATCACGGCAAACAAGCAAATCGGACGATTCCGCGCCAGCGGAAGCGCTCCGGCCGTCAACGCGCTCGGTTGACAAGGCGCGCCGCGCCGCCCTAGCCCCCGCACAGATGAACGACGATCAGCGTTTCGGCCTTGCGCGCCATGTCATCCTGCCCGGGCCGTTGACGCTCGATGGCGGCGGCGCGCTTGCGCCCGTCGAGATCGCCTATGAAACCTATGGCACAATGAATGCCGATCGCTCCAACGCGATCCTGATCTGCCACGCGCTCACGGGTGACCAGCATGTCGCCTCGACGCACCCGATCACGGGCAAACCCGGCTGGTGGACCCGGCTGGTGGGAACCGGTCTTCCGGTCGATCCCGCACGCCATTTCATCATCTGCGCCAATGTCCTCGGCAGCTGCATGGGCTCGTCGGGGCCCGGAGCGATCGACCCGGCGACGAGCAGCCCTTATGCGATGCGTTTCCCGGTCATCACGATCCGCGACATGGTGCGTGCGCAGGCGTTGCTGCTCGACCATCTCGGTATCGAGCAGTTGTTCGCGGTGGTTGGTGGCTCGATGGGCGGCATGCAGGCGCTGAGCTGGCCCGCCACCTTCCCCGATCGCGTCAAGGCGGTGCTCGTCATCGCCTCCACCGCGCGCCATTCGGCGCAGAACATCGCCTTTCACGAGGTCGGTCGGCAGGCGATCATGGCCGACCCCAAATGGCGCGGCGGCGACTATTATGCCGATGGTGACGCGCCCGCCGCGGGGCTCGCGGTCGCCCGCATGGCCGCGCACATAACCTATCTCTCCGAAGCGGGGCTGACCGAGAAGTTCGGCCGCCGGCTACAGGCGCGGGACGCCAAGAGCTTCGGCTTTGATGCGGACTTCCAGATCGAGAGCTATCTGCGTCATCAGGGGCTGAGCTTCACCGATCGGTTCGACGCCAACTCCTATCTCTATATCACGCGCGCGATGGATTATTTCGACCTCGCCGAGGAGCATGGCGGCACGCTCGCCAATGCCTTCAAGGCAACGCGCGCGCGCTTCTGCCTGTTGAGCTTCGACACCGACTGGCTCTATCCCACCGCCGAATCGCGCAATATCGTCCATGCGCTCAACGCCGCGGGCGCGCCGGTCAGCTTCGTCGAGCTGAAGAGCCCTTTCGGTCATGACGCCTTCCTGCTCGAAGCGCCTGAAATGAACCGGATAATCGACGGATTCCTGCGCGCGGGGGAGGTGCGGTGATGCTGGCTCAGGGCTATTCGCTTTCCGACGACGGCGCGGCGATGCAGGTCGATGCCATCCACGAATTCCTCGCGCGCAGCTATTGGTCGCCGGACATCCCGCGCGCGGTCGTCGCACGCGCGATCGCCAACTCGCTGTGCGTCGGCGTTTTTCGCGACGGCGCGCAGGTGGGCTTCGCGCGCGTCGTCACCGATCGCGCGACCTTCGCCTATCTCGCCGATGTCTATGTGCTCGAAGCCGATCGCGGGCGCGGCCTCGCGCACGCTATGGTCACGCATCTCCATGACCATCCCGAGCTCCAGGGGCTGCGCCGCTGGATGCTCGCCACGCGCGACGCGCACGGACTTTACGCTTCGCTGGGCTGGGAGGACGTCGCTGATCCGTCGAAGCTGATGATGCGGCATTTCCCCGATGTCTATTCGGACGGTGTCGCATGAACGGCCTGCGCCCCGACCTCCAGATCATCGCGCGCAATGTTGCACCGGGCAGCCGCGTGCTCGATGTCGGCTGTGGCGACGGCGCGCTGATGGCCGAGCTGCGCGATCATCGCGACGTCGATGCGCGCGGGCTCGAGATCGATCCCGGGAACGTGTCGGCCGCGGTCGCGCGGGGGCTGTCGGTGATCCAGGGCGATGCCGACGCCGACCTGGCCGACTATCCTGATCGCAGCTTCGACTATGCGATTTTGAGCCAGACGCTCCAGACCACGCACAGGCCCGACAAGGTACTCGAACAGCTGCTGCGGATCGGCACGCGCGCCTTCGTCTCCTTCCCCAATTTCGCGCATTGGCGGGTCAGGCTGTCGCTGCTCTGGGGCGGACGCATGCCCGTGACGCGGCTGCTGCCGGTGGCGTGGTATGAAACCCCCAATATCCACCACGTCACGATCGACGATTTCCGCGCGCTGGTGAAAGACCGCGGCATCACGGTCGAAGGCACATGGTTCCTCAACGGCGACAGGCTGACAACCGCCGCAGCCGCCAATTTCCGCGCCGAGCACGCGGTGTTCCTGCTCAACCGGTAGGCTTGGCGCGCTGATCAGTCGGGCGCGAGTCCCTTGCGCAGCAGATCGTTCGCGACCTTCGCGACGTCTGCGGGAGCGACATCCTCGCCCCACACACCGTAGCGCAGCCCGAGGAACACATTCATCCCCATCACCGCCCAGGCGTGGATCTCGCCGACATCGGCGCGTACCTCGCCGCGCGCCGCGCCCGCCTCGAGCCGCGCGCGGATGCGTTCGACAGAGTTCGCGTAGTGCGCGCGGTAACTGTCCTGATCGACGAATTCGGATTCGTCGATGATCCGGTAGATCTCCTTGTGCGCGCGCACGAACTCCAGAAAGCTTTCGAGACCCGCCTTCTCGGCGGCGATCCCGTCCGGGGCGGCCTGCACATGCGGTGCGACATGGTCGCGCACCTGCGCCGACATATCGCGGACGAGCGCGCGGAACACCTCCTCCTTCGAATCGAAATATGTGTAGAAACTGCCGAGCGCGACGCCCGCGCGCTGCGTGATGTGGCTGATTGAGCCCTCGTGAAAACCCTTTTCGCCGAACTCTGCCGCCGCCGCATCGAGAATCGCGCGCAGCGTCCTGCGCCCGCGCTCGGTGCGCGGAGTCTTGGCTTCACTGGTCGCGTTGCCGAGCGGCGCTGTTGCGTCCTGGTCACGCTTGCCCGCCATTTTTCCTCCCCTGCACGACCGAAGTTGAAAGTCGGTTCAGGTTTCATTATACGCTTGGGACGAACCGGCACAACCCGTCAGAGGTTGATGCCCGTCTGATCGGGGAGGAATGCTATCATGTCCTGCAAGACTTTGTCCGCGCGCGTCTTACTAAGCCTCGGCGTCGCCGCCGGTGCGCTGCTCGCTCCGCCCGTCTATGCGCAGGACGCAGAGACGGCACCGGCCGTCGAGGACACCGCGGCCAATGACGAGATCGTGGTCACCGCGCGCCGCCGCGAGGAAAGCCTGATCGATGTGCCCATTTCGGTCTCGGCGCTGTCGGGCGAAGCGCTGGAGAACCAGGGCGCGATCGACATCACCTCGCTGCAGGACAAGACCCCCAACCTTACGCTCCAGATCGCGCGCGGCTCCAACTCGACGCTGATCGCGTTCATCCGCGGCGTCGGCCAGCAGGATCCGCTCTGGGGCTTCGAGCCCGGCGTCGGGCTTTATGTCGACGACGTCTATGTGGCGCGTCCGCAGGGCGCGGTCCTCGATATCTTCGACGTCGAGCGCGTCGAGATCCTGCGCGGGCCGCAGGGCACGCTCTATGGCCGCAACACGATCGGCGGCGCGATCAAGTACGTCACCAAGCGCCTCGGCAACGAGTTCGAGGGCAAGGTGCGTGCGGCCTATGGATCCTACGACCAGATCGACCTGATCGGTCAGGTCACGGTGCCGCTGGGCGACAATTTCTCGATCGGCGGCGCGATCGCGCGCTACTGGCGCGACGGCTATGGCAAGAACCTCACGACGGGCGTCGACCAGTATGACAAGGACGTCATCGCGGGCCGCATCTCGGCCGAGTTCGCGCCTTCCGAGGACATCTTCTTCCGCCTCGCCGCAGACAAGACCGTCGACAAGTCCAACCCGCGCCACGGCACGCGCCTCGTCGGCAATGCCGGCCTGCCCGCCTTCGCGCCGACCGACAGCGTCTACGACACGCGCGCCGGCATCGGCGACGACAACAAGGTGGAGACGCAGGGCGTATCGCTCACGGGCTCGATCGCGCTCAACGACGCGCTCACCTTCAAGACGATCTCGGCCTATCGCGACGGCCATACCGAGACGCTGATCGATTTCGACAACACCGCCGGGCCCGTGCTCGACATTCCCGCGCGTTATGACGACCGCCAGTTCACCCAGGAGCTGCAACTGCTCTATGAAGGCGATCGGATCCAGGGCGTGTTCGGCCTCTATTATCTCGATGCGCGCGCCAGCGGCGCGTTCGACACCGTGCTCGGCGCGCTCAATACCACGACGCTCACCTCGGGAACCGTCAAGACCAAGAGCTATGCCGCGTTCGCCGATTTCAATTTCGACGTCACCGAGCAGTTCAAGATCTCGGCGGGCCTGCGCTATACCAAGGACGACAAGACCGGCACCGTCTTCCGCCGCAACTTCACGGGTATCCGCAGCCCCGAATTCGGCAACGCGGCGGCGATCCCGGGGCTCATCCGCACCGACTACACCAACAGCCGCAGTTTCGACGAATTCACGCCGCGGATCAGCCTCAGCTACGAGCCGACCGAAGACCTCAATCTCTATGCCTCCTACGGCAAGGGCTTCAAGTCGGGCGGCTTCGACATGCGCGGCGACGCGATCTTCACGCCGACCACCGTCGATGGCTATGCACCCGAGACGGTCGATGCCTATGAAGTGGGCATGAAGGGCGCGTTCCTCGATCGTACGCTGTTCCTCAACATCGCCGGCTATTATTCGGACTATAAGGACCAGCAGGTCACGATCCAGGTGCCCAACCTCGCGGGCGGCATCGCAAGCTTCGTCGACAATGCGGGCAAAGCCGAGATCTACGGGCTCGAACTCGAAGCGCGGATCGTGCCCACCGCCAATCTCTCGGTCAACGCCTCGCTCGGCTACACGCATGCCGACTACAAGGAGTTCCTGACCTTCATCCTTGGCGGCACGACGCCCGTCGACGTCGCGGACCAGCGCGTCTTCCAGAACACGCCCAAGTGGAATGCCAGCCTTTCCGCAACCTGGTCCGACGAGCTTGCCGGGGGCCGCGTCGAGCTGACTCCCGCAATCTCGATGCGCAGCGACTACCACATGTTCGAGATCCCCAACCCGATCCTCGATCAGGACGGCTATGCGCTGGTCGATGCATCGGCGAGCTGGACCGCGCCGGACGAGCGCTTCAAGCTTGGCGTTCACCTGCGCAACCTGTTCGATGTGCGTTACAAGGTTGGCGGCTACAACTTCCCCGGTGCGCTCTTCGGCAATTCGATCATCGGCTATTTCGGCCCGCCGCGCACCGCAACCTTCACCGCCGAATACCGCTTCTGACGGCTGAGGGGGCGGTTATGCCGGGCACGATCAGCGCCGGCCGCGGCTATCGCGCGGTCGTGCTCGGCATGCTGCTCCTCGTCTATACCTTCAATTTCGTCGACCGGCAGATCCTCGGCATCCTTGCGGTCGCGATCAAGGACGACCTCGACCTGTCCGACAAGCAACTGGGACTGCTTGGCGGCATCGCCTTCGCGCTGCTCTATTCGACGCTTGCCGTCCCGCTCGCCTGGCTGGCGGACCGGACGAGCCGGACCTGGGTCATCACCGTGTCGCTCGCCGTCTGGAGCGGATTCACCGCGCTATGCGGTTTCGCCACCAGCTTCTGGCAGCTTTTCCTCGCCCGATTGGGCGTCGGCGTCGGCGAAGCGGGCGGCGTCGCGCCCTCCTACGCGGTCATCGCCGACTATTTTCCGAGCACGGAACGCGCCCGCGCGCTCTCGATCTATTCGCTCGGCATACCATTGGGTTCTGCCGCGGGGGTGCTCTTCGGCGGCTATATCGCAGCGAGCATCGACTGGCGTACGGCCTTCATCGCGGTCGGGTTCGCGGGCATTCTCGTCGCCCCGCTCTTCCGCCTGGTCGTTCGCGAACCCGAACGACCTGCAGTGCCCAAGTCGTCCGAGACGACTCCTGTCGCGCGCGTCTTTTCCATCCTCGCCGCAAAGAAAAGCTTCTGGCTGCTCGCCTTCGGCGCCTCGTCGAGCTCGATGCTCGGCTATGGCCTCGCCTTCTGGCTGCCCTCGCTGATGCGCCGCAGCTTCGGGCTCGACCTCGTCCAGACCTCGCAACTCTACGGGGCGATCCTGCTCATGGGCGGGGTCGTCGGCGTGCTTGCGGGCGGCTTTCTCGGCGATCGCCTCGGCCGGCGCGACAAGGCCGCCTATGCGCGCCTGCCCGCGATCGCCTTCGTGCTCGCGGTCCCGCTCTTCGCCGCGGGCGTCATGTCGGGCTCGGCGACCGCCGCCTTCCTGCTCTTCCTCGTGCCGCAGGCGCTCGCCTATATCTGGCTCGGACCCGTCATCTCCGCGGTCCAGCATCTCGTGCCCGCGCATATGCGCGCGACCGCATCGGCGAGCTTCCTGCTGATCAACAACCTGATCGGCATCGGCGGCGGGACCTTCTTCCTCGGCGCGCTCTCCGACGCGCTGACGCAGAGTTATGGCGACGAGGCGCTGCGCTACGCGATGCTGCTCTCGCTGGGCTTCTACCTGCTCGCAGCCGCGCTGATGTGGCTTGCCTCCAGGCCACTGCGGCAGGACTGGGTCGAATAGTCACCGAGTATACGTCCTTGTTTGTCTTGTGACTTTCATCTGATAAACCGGATCCGGGTTGGGGAAGCATGTCCGTGGGATGCCCGTTCGGCCGCCGCGGAAGGATCGGGAGATTCTTATGCCTCGCTTGCTGCCAGCCCCTTCATCAGCCGTCGGAGAACTCAAGATGCGCAAGCCGTCGCTCGGTCTGGCCGCGCTGTTGCTCGTCTGCGCCATCCCCTCGCCGCTCCTCGCAGAGCCCGCCTTCACGACAGCCAAGGACGGCAAGACGCTGGTCCACGCCGCCAGCGGCACGCAGTTTCCACAGACTCTCGCGGGGTTCGAGCGGACGGGCGAAGCCGCGCTCGATCCCGGCGGCGACTATGTCGGGGTCGCCTACAGCCATGCCCTTGCCGATGGCGAACCCGTCACGCTCAGGATCGCGGTCGTCCATGTCGAGGGGACCAGCGCGAAGGAACATTTCATTATCGCCAAGCCGATCGCGCTCGACGGGCTCACCGATGTCACCACATTGTCCGAGGGCGTCTATCAGCGCCCGGGCAAGGGCGCCGACGGCTATCGGGGCATCTACAGCGCACGCAACGGCGATCGTCGCGTCGGCGTCGGGCTCTGGACGTTCGACCGCGGCTATTGGGACCTGCGCGGCCGCGTCGAATTTCCCACGGGCAAGCGCGACGAGGCGCAGACCGCGGTCGACGGCTTTGTCGATGCCTTTGTGGCGCTCGGCCAGCCCTACAAGGTGCCGGCCCAGTAAAGCGCCTTATCTTTCGCGCGTGGCGCTGAATTTGATGTCCGGGTTGCGGTCCTGGACATAGCCGACTTCCCACGCGCTCTTCGCCATGAAGACGAGGTTGCCATCGCGGTCCTTGGCAAGCGCTGACGGGTTGATATTGGCAAAGGCCTTGAGCGCGGCCTCGTCGCCCGAAATCCAGCGCGCGGTATCCCACGGGCTCGGCTCGAGCTTGGCCGCGACCTTGTACTCGGCATCGAGCCGGCTCAGCAGCACGTCCAGCTGGAGCTGCCCGACCACGCCGATGATCCAGTTGCTGCCGATCTCGGGATAGAAGACCTGCGTGACGCCCTCCTCGGCCATGTCGTCCAGCGCCTTGCGCAGCTGCTTGGTCTTGGTCGGATCAACGAGCACCACGCGGCGCAGGATTTCGGGCGCGAAATTGGGCAGGCCGGTGAAACGGATGCTCTCCCCTTCGGTCAGCGTATCCCCCACCCGGAGTGTGCCGTGGTTGGGAATGCCGATGATATCACCCGGCCAGGCTTCCTCGGCGAGCTCGCGGTCCTGCGCGAAGAACAGGATCGGCGAATGCACCGCAATCGGCTTGCCATGCCCCGTGGGCGTCAGCTTCATGCCGCGGCGGAACTTGCCCGAGCACAGCCGCATGAAGGCGATGCGGTCGCGGTGCTGCGGGTCCATATTGGCCTGCACCTTGAAGATGAAGCCCGTGACATTGTCGTGATCGGGCGAGATCGGCGCGGGCTCCGCGGGTTGCGGCCGCGGCGGCGGGGCATGATCGCCCAAGGCCGTGATCAGCTCGGCGACGCCGAACTCCTTGAGCGCGGAGCCGAAGAACACCGGGGTCAGGTCGCCATGGCGATAGGCCTCGACATCAAAAGGCGCATAGCCGTGGAGCGCGAGTTCGGCCTCCTCGTGCAGTCTCGCGAGCCCTTCGGCCGACACCGTTTCGGCGAGCCTGGGGTCGTCGAGCCCCGTGAACTGAGAGGTCTTGCCGTCGAACATGCGGCTGTCGCCCGTGGGCTGGCGGAGCACATTGGCGTGAAGGTCATAGACCCCCTCGAACTGCCCGCCCATGCCGACGGGCCAGCTCATCGGGCTGACGTCCAATGCGAGCATGTCGGCGATCTCGTCGAGCAGCGCGAAGCATTCACGGCCCTCGCGATCGACCTTGTTGACGAAGGTGATGATCGGCACCGAGCGCAGCCGACAGACCTCGAAGAGCTTGCGCGTCTGCGGCTCGATTCCCTTGGCGGCGTCGATCACCATCACCGCCGAATCGACCGCGGTCAGTGTGCGATAGGTATCCTCGGAAAAGTCCTCGTGGCCCGGCGTATCTAGCAGGTTGAAGGTGATGCCGTCACGCTCGAAGGTCATCACCGACGACGTCACCGAGATGCCGCGCTGTTGCTCGATCTTCATCCAGTCCGATCGCGCGCGCCGGTTTTGCCCACGTGCCTTGACCTCGCCCGCAAGGTGGATCGCGCCGCCGAACAGCAGCAGCTTTTCGGTGAGCGTGGTCTTGCCCGCGTCAGGATGCGAGATGATCGCGAAGGTGCGGCGGTCGGGTCGGTTGGTCATTTCTGTGCCAGTTCGTCTGTAAATGGGGGCGTTGCTGAGAAAGGATGGCGATACGTCGTCAGTTCTCGGCAAGCGTCACATGCATGGTGAAGGACCGGCTGGCGCCGGGCCCGATCAGGAAGACGCCCGGCTTCTCGTTGAAATCACCTTCAAAGCCTTCGGGATCGGCCATGCCTGCCCAGGGCTCGATGCAGACGAAGCGCGCACCCGGCTTGGTCCAGATGCCGAGCCATTCGGTATCGGGAAAGGCGATGTCGAGTTGCGGGCCGTTGGCCCCGCCATAACGCAGCGCACGGCTTTCGAGGCGGTCCCAGATCAGCGCGTCGTGCGCGAAGAGCTCGTCCTTCAGCACCAGTTCGCGCCCGTTGACCGGGCTCGAAACCGTGGGCTGACCGATCAGTCCGCCGGGGACGATGCGCCGGGTATCCGCGGGCTCGTCCTTCTCGAAGACGATGCGATGGTTCTCGCGCGCGCCACCATAGGGCAGCGGCCACGCAAAGGCGGGGTGGAAGCCGAAGCTCGCGGGCAACGGCTCGGTCCCCGGATTGCCGATTGTCGCGATCACCGTCAGCGTCGTGCCCGACAGGTGGAAGGCCATGTCGAGCACAAACGCAAAGGGATAGACCGCCTGCGTCTCGGGGCTGTCGACGAGCCGGAAGCGTACCGCATCGGGATCCTGTGCCACGATGGTGAAATCGCGCCGCCGTGCGAAACCGTGCTGCGGCAGCTCGTAGCTCTTCTCGCCCAGCCGATAGCGATCGCCGTTCAATCGTCCGACGATCGGGAACAGGATCGGTGCGTGTCCTGCCCAGAAAGCGGGATCGCCGTCGCTCATCAGCTCGCGGCCCTGCGCGTCGGTCAGACTCACCAGCTCCGCGCCCAACGGCGCGATCCGCGCCGTCAGGTCGCCCGAGCTGATCGAGACCGCGCCCTTTTCAGCCACGCAGCCTCGCGCCGATCTTTTCGGCCGCCTTGACGACCTTGTCCGAGATCGCGGTCAGGTCCTCGTCGGTGAAGCTCTTGTCCTGCGGTTGCAGGATCACTTCCACCGCGACCGATTTATGGCCTTGCTCAACACCCTGGCCGACAAAGACGTCAAACAGTCTTGCCGTCACGATCGCCTGCTTGTCGGCGCCCTTCACTGCGCGGACAAGGCTGTCCGCGGGGGTATCGGCGGGCACGAGGAAGGCGAAATCGCGCGTCACCGCCTGCAGCGCGGGCGGCGCATAGGCGGTCCGCATCCGCCCCGCGGCGCGCCTGCCCGGAATCGCGTCGAGATAGAGCTCGGCCGCAATCACGGTGCCGTCGAGGTCGAAGGCCTTGGCGGTCAGCGGATGGAGCGTGCCGAAGGCGGCGAGCACGGTCTTGGGCCCGAGTCGCAGCGTCGCCGACTGGCCGGGATGGAAATGCTCGCCCGCCTCACCGAAGACCTGCAGATTCTCGACGGGCGCACCCGCCGCGGCGAGGAGTGCCAGCACTTCCGCCTTGCCATCGAACGCGTCGAAGCCCTGCGCCTTGCCCGTCTGCCAGTTGCGCGGCGCCTTGTCGCCCGCGAGCACGAAGCCCAGCGTCAGCCGCTCATTATCGCTGAAGTAACGCCGGCCCAGCTCGAACAGACGGATCGTCTCCGCGCCGCGCGCCTGGTTGCGCGCTGCCGCGCCGAGCAGCCCCGGCAGCAGCGAGGGGCGCATGACCTTCATGTCCTCGGAGATCGGGTTGGCGAGCGTCCAGTCGCCGCCACCAAAAGCTGCCGCCTCCTTCTCGGAGAGGAAGCTCCATGTCACCGCTTCGTTGAGCCCGCGCTCGGCCGCGGTGCGGCGCACGCGGCGCTCCATCAGCTGCTCGGGCGTCGCGGTCGGCTTCGCAACCCCGGGAGCGCGTGGCAGCGGGGTCGAGGGGACATGATCGAGCCCGACGATGCGGACGACTTCCTCGACCAGATCGGCGCTGCCGATGACGTCGCGCCGCCATGTCGGCGGGGTCACCTGCCATTCATTGCTGCCCGCCACCGCGAAACCCAGACTCTCCAGGATCGTCTTCTGCCGGTCCGCATCGACCGCAACGCCCGCGAGCGTTTCGGTCAGTGCCGGGTCATAGCGATGCGTGGCCATCTGCACGGGCGGCGTGCCCGCGCGCGTGATGGCGCTTGGCGTGCCGCCACAATGATCCAGCACGAGGCGCGTCGCGATCGCGAGGCCGTCGTCGAGAAAGGCCGGATCGACACCACGCTCGAAGCGCTGGCGTGCGTCGCTCGTGAGACCGAGTTTCTGCCCGGTCCGTGCTATGTGGGCGGGATCGAAATAGGCGCATTCGATCAGCACATCGGTGGTGCTTTCGGACACACCCGAATGCTCTCCGCCCATGATGCCGCCGATGTCGTGTACGGCCGCGTCGTCGGCGATCACGGTCATGCTGTCATCGAGCGTGTAGGTCTTGCCGTTGAGCGCCAGCACTTGCTCGCCATCCTTTGCGCGGCGCGCGACGAGCGGCCCCGAGAGCGTCGCACGGTCATAGACGTGGAGCGGTCGTCCCAGATCGGTCGACACGAAATTGGTGACGTCGACCAGCATCGAAATGGGCTTCTGGCCGATCGCCTTGAGCTTGTCGCTCATCCATGCCGGGGACGTGCCGTTAGTGACGCCCGACACGGCCTGCGCGAAGAAGGCCGGGCAGCCCTCGGGATCGAGGGTGGCAACCGCGGGCGCAGGATCGCTTCCCGCCACCGGCTCGAGCGTCGCCATGCGATAGACCTCGGCGAGCGGCCTGAGCGTCCCCAGCCCCGCCGCGGCGAGGTCGCGCGCGATGCCGCGCACGCCCATGCAGTCCTGCCGGTTGGGGGTGATCGAAACGTCGATCACGGGATCGTCGAGACCCGCCCATGCGGCATAGCTCGCACCCACGGGCGCGTCCTCTGGCAGCTCGATGATGCCCTCATGATCCTCGCCCAGCTCGAGCTCGCGGAACGAGCACATCATGCCGTTCGATTCGACCCCGCGGATCGCCGCGACCTTGAGCGTGAGGTCGAGCCCGGGAACATACGCGCCGGGCGAGCCGAAAACGCCGACCAGTCCCGCACGTGCATTGGGCGCGCCGCAGACGACCTGCAGCGGCCCGTTGCCCGCATCGACCGACAGCACCTGCAGCTTGTCGGCCTGCGGGTGGCGCTCGGCGGTCAGCACTTTCGCGATGGTGAAGGGCGCGAGTTTCTCGGCGGCATTCTCGACGCCTTCGACCTCGAGGCCGATGGCATTTAGCGTATCGAGCACCTGGTCGAGCGTTGCCGCGGTATCGAGATGCTCCTTGAGCCAGGACAGTGTGAACTTCATGCGCCCACTCCTCCCGAAAGCGTGGGCACATCGAGTGCCGAGAAGCCATAGTGCCTGAGCCAACGCAGGTCGCCGTCGAAAAAGGCGCGCAGATCATCCATGCCATATTTGAGCATTGCGAGCCGGTCGACGCCGACGCCGAAGGCGAAACCCTGCCATTCTTGGGGATCGAGATTGCACGCTTCGAGCACGCGCGCGTTGACCATGCCGGAGCCGAGCAGCTCCATCCAGCCTTCCCGCCCGCCGAGCACGCGGCGGCCCTTTTCGATCGAATAGCCGACATCGACCTCGACCGAAGGCTCGGTGAAGGGGAAATAGCTCGGACGCAGCCGCAGCACGATGTCGTCGCGCTCGAAGAACGCCTTCAAAAAGGTCTCGAGCGTCCATTTGAGGTGGCCGAGATGGATGCCCTTGTCGATCACCAGACCCTCGATCTGGTGGAACATCGGGGTGTGCGTCGCGTCCGAATCCGAACGATAGACGCGGCCCGGCGCGATGATGCGGATCGGCGGCTTTTCCTGCGTCATGGTGCGGATCTGCACGGGCGAGGTGTGCGTGCGCAGCAGCATGTCGTGTCCATGCCGCTTGTCCGGGAAATAGAAGGTGTCGTGCATCGCGCGTGCGGGATGCGTCTCGGGAATGTTGAGCGCCGTGAAATTGTGCCAGTCGTCCTCGATCTCGGGGCCGGTGGCGACCGAGAAGCCCATATCGGCGAAGATCTCGGCGAGTTCGTCCATCACCTGGCTGACCGGATGTACGCTGCCCTGCGGCGCGGAGGACGGCGGCAGCGTCATGTCGAGCGTTTCCGCAGAGAGCTTCGCATCGAGCGCGGCACGCTCCAGCGCTGCCTTGCGTTCGGCGATGGCGTCGGTGACCGCCTCGCGCAGCGCGTGGATCTTCGGCCCTTCGCTCTGGCGTTGATCGGCGCTCATGCCGCCCAGCGACTTCAACAGCGCGGTGATCGCGCCCTGCTTGCCCAGCGCCTTCACGCGCACGTCCTCGATCGCTTGTGGTGTATCCGCCCCGGCGATCGCCGTCATCAGCTCGGCTTCGAGTGTGGTCAGGTCAGTCATGGATGTCCGCTTCGAGAATGTCGGTGGGGCCATAGAAAGAAGCGCCCCAAAAGCAAAGGGCGCGGATGGCATGTGCCACCCGCGCCCCTGTGTCGCTTTTCGCTACAGGCCGTTTCAGGCGGCCTGGGGCAGAGCCGCCTTCGCCTGAGCGACGATGGCGCTAAACGCTTCACCCTCGTGCATCGCGATGTCGGCGAGGACCTTGCGGTCGAGCTCGATGCCCGCGAGCTTCAGCCCGTGCATGAACTGCGAATAGGTCAGGCCCTCGGCGCGGACGCCCGCGTTGATGCGCTGGATCCACAGACCACGGAAGGTCCGCTTTTTGACCTTGCGGTCGCGATAGGCGTACTGGCCGGCCTTTTCGACCGCCTGACGCGCGATGCGGATCGTGTTCTTGCGACGGCCGTAAAAGCCCTTCGCCTGATCCAGAATCCTCTTGTGCTTGGCTTTCGTGGTCGTACCACGTTTGACGCGTGCCATCTGTCAGTACTCCTTACTTGAGACCGTAGGGCGCCCAGAGCTTCACGTGTCCCCAATCGGACTCGGAAAGCACGTCGGTGCCGCGGTTGGAGCGGATGTACTTGGCATTATGGCTCGAAAGCCGGTGACGCTTGCCGGCAACGCCGTGCTTCACCTTGCCATTGGCGGTGATCTTGAAACGCTTCTTGACCCCGCTCTTGGTCTTCAGTTTGGGCATTTTCGTCTCCTTGTAACTCGACGATTGCGGACGGCCTCGGCATGCCTGACGGCCGGGCAGTCCCCCCGATACTCGGGATGAATCGCGGAAAGCGGGGCCTTTACCCGACAAGGCCCGGCAATGCAACCGCCCGGCGCAGAATTGGAACAGCGCGTTTTGCCAAGAGTTTGAACTTCATGGCTGCCTATATGAACCACGGACGGTTCTCGACGGCGACGCCCCTTCCAAGCCGGCGCAGGATCGATCCTGTGCGAGTCGTGCTTTACACGATCGGCGGCATCATCGCGGCGATCGTGCTTGCGTGGCTGATTCTCTACATCACCAAGGGCCGCTTTCTCAAAGCGCCGTTCGAACGGATCGTCGGCGCCCAGATCGAGCGCAAGGTCGATGTGGAGGGCGATTTTCAGCTCTATTTCAATCCCTTCAACGTCAAATTCTATGCCGAAGGGCTGACCGTATCCAACCCGGAATGGGCGAGCAGCCGCAATTTCTTCGAATCGCGCGTGATCGATACCAACATCGCGACCTGGACGCTGCTGTTCGGCAAGGACCGGATCAACTGGCTCGCGCTTGTCGCGGGTGACGTCAATCTGGAATGGGACAAGGCGGGCAAGCGCAACAGCTGGACCTTCGGCGATCCCGACAAGCCCGCTGAGCCGCTCGAGATTCCGATCATCCGCCAGGCAGTCGTGCGCGGCACCGAAATCCACTATCGCGACCCGCCGATGCGGCTCAGCGCGGATATCCGGATCGAAACGGTGCGTGCCGCCGATACGCGATTCCAGAACGATATCCGCTTCAGCGGCGGCGGTTCGATGCGCAATCGCCCCTTCACCTTGTCGGGCAACCTGATGTCGCCCAACGAGACGATCGAGGGCGGGCGCAACCAGCTCCGTCTCGCGGCCCGATCGGGACCGACGTCGATGACCGTCTCGGGCACGCTGCCCGGCGCGACCGAGATCGAGGGCGCCGATCTGAAGATGGGCGTGCGCGGCCCCAATATCAGCCTGTTGTTCGACTTTCTCGGCGTCGCGGTACCCGACACCCGTGCCTATCGCATCACCTCCAACCTGACCAAGAAGGACGAGTCCTGGCGCTTCACGCGCTTGAAGGGCGTATTCGGCGAAAGCGACATCGCGGGGCTCATGACGATCTCGCGGCCCGAGCAGCGTCTGAAGATCGATGCCGATCTGCAGACGCGCACGCTCGACATCGTCGATGCCGGGCCGTTCATCGGCTATGATCCCGACCGGCTCGAGGCGCGCGGCAATGCGGGTGCGGTGAAGACGGTGGCGGGGCGGCCGCGCGTGCTCCCTGACGCGCCGCTCAGGATCGAGGCGATCAGCCGGTTCGACGCCGACGTCAAATGGAGCGTGCGCCGCGTGCGTGCGAAGAGCTTCCCCGTTTCCAACATCGCGCTCACACTCAATCTCGACCGCAGCCTGATGACGCTGTCGCCCTTCAGCTTCGACATCGCTGGCGGCCATCTCGATTCGGACATCGCGATCAACGCGCGCGGCACGCCCGTGCGCACGCGTTACGACATCCGCCTCGCACCCACGCCGATGGGCCAGCTGCTCGCGCGCTTCGGGGTCGAGCAGTCGGGCACGACCGGCATGCTCAAGGCGCGCGTCGCGATGACGGGTGAGGGCGATACGATCCACAAGTCGCTCGCCACCTCCGATGGGCGCATCGCGATCATCATGCCCCGGGGCACGCTGTGGACGCGCAACGTCCAGCTTTCGGAACTCGATCTCGGCACCTTCGTCACCAAGATGTTCGAGAAGAAGCTCAAGGAGCCCGTGCAGATCAATTGCGGGCTGATCGGCTTCACGGTGCGCAACGGCGTCGGCGCGGCCGATCCGATCCTGATCGACACGCGCAAGAACGTCATCCTCGGGCGCGGCGGGTTCAGTTTCCGCAATGAATCGCTCGACCTCGCGGTGCGTGCTGACGGCAAGAAGTTCAGCCTGTTCTCGGGCCAGTCACCGGTCGGTATCGGCGGCTATTTCGCGGAGCCCAAGCTCGACGTGATCAGTCCTCAACTGGTCAGCCGCGCAGGGGCCGGCCTCGGCCTCGGCGTGCTGGTCAGCCCGCTTGCCGCGGTCATCGCCTTTGTCGATGTCGGTGACGCCAAGGCGGCCGATTGTGGTCCGGTGCTCGCGGGCGCACGCGCGATGTCGCAGCGCACGCGCGGCGGTCAGCCGCGCGACGATGTCGGGCGCGGCACGACGAGCAAGGAAGAAAGCGGAAAGCTGACGAAAACGACCGAGAAGAAGCAGCGCAAGAAGTTCCTCGGAATCTTCTGATCGGCTATAAGCCGTTGCCTGACAGTCAGGGAGAGTTCCATGACCGAAGTCTGTGCCATGACGGGCGTCGTTCCGCATCTGACGATCCGGGACAATCGTGCCAGCGAAGCGATCGATTTCTACACGCGCGCCTTTGGTGCGGTCGAACGGCGCCGCCATCCGGCGGAGGACGGCAAGCGCCTGATGCACGCGCATCTGGAGATCAATGGCGGCCCGTTGATGCTCAATGACGATTTTCCCGAGATGATGGGCGACGAGGCGTCACCGCCGCCGGCGGGCGTGGGGCTGCATCTCGAGGTTCCCAATGCCGACAGGGCTTGGGAACGCGCGCTCGGCGCCGGCGCCTCGGTGCGCTTCCCCTCGACAACCAGTTCTGGGGACAGCGATACGGGCAGGTCACCGATCCGTTCGGGCATGTCTGGTCGATCGGCGGTCCGCTCAAGGATCAGTGATGATGGTCGCCTGCGGCGAGCGCCTCGATGATGTCGTCGATACGCGCGGGGTCGCCTGCCGCGATGACGTCACCCTTGCTGTCGGCGTCGAGCGGATCGCCTGACCAGTCGCACATGCGACCGCCCGCGCCCTCGACCACCGGGATCAGCGCCGCGAAGTCGTGCAGCTTCAGCCCCGCCTCGACCACGATGTCGATATGCCCGGAGGCAACCCCGCCATAGTTATAGCAGTCGCCGCCGAAGATCGTATCGCCGCACTGGCGCGCCAGCCATGAGAAATGCTCGCCCGAGCAGCCCGGGAAAAACTGCGGCCCCGTGGTCGCGAGAATCGCCTTGTCGAGCGTGGGGCAGTTGCGCGTCGCGACCACAGCGCCGTTGAAGGTTGTCGGGCGGCCGACATAGCCGATCCAGCGCTCGCGTGCGATCGGCTGGTCGATCAGCCCCATCACCGGCCAACCGTCCTGCAGCAGCGCGATCAGCGTGCCGAAGATCGGGCGCCCCGCGATGAAGGCGCGCGTGCCGTCGATCGGGTCGATCACCCAGGTCCGCCCGCTCGTCCCCGACTTCTCGCCATATTCCTCGCCGATGATGCCGTCGGCGGGCAGTTCCCCGTCGAGGATCGCGCGAATCGCGGCCTCGGCGGCGCGATCGGCCTGCGTCACGGGCGAGGCGTCGCTCTTGGTCTCGATCTCGTAGCGCGCGCGGAAAAAGGGGCGGATCGCCTCGCCGGCGATGTCGGCCAGCCGGCTTATAAACGCGATATCGGTGTCGGGACGGTTCATGGCGCGTGCGGTAGCGCATGCGCGGACAAGCGACTAGACCTTGATCGTTTCAGGCCGAATCAGCCTGAACGTGAATCAAGGTCTCAACTGTTTGAATAGAGCCTGATTCACGCTTTCGGCGGAAGCGCGAAGCGCTTCCCCCTCAAACGATCAGGCTCTAGACAATGCGCATGGAAAATCGCCGACCCGGCACGGTGCGCCGCCATGACGACGGCGTCGACATGTGGGAAATGGTCGAAGCGCCGCCCCAAGCGAGGCTGGCGGGCGCGGTTGCCGGCTATGCGAGCTATTTCGAGCGGACGACCTCCTTCACCGCGCGGCGCGAGCTTGCCGCCACCGAAGGCGTGCTCATCTTCAACCTCGGCGATCCGCTCGAGATCGTCGGCGCCGATGGGCGCGCCATAATGCTGCGCGCTGGCGAGGGCTTTGCCGGCGGCATTGCCGATGCGACCTCGATCTCGCGCGCCTGCGGTTCGCAGGCGGGTGTCCATATCTTCCTGCCGCTCGAAAGTCTCGCCGCGGTGACCGGCGCACCCGCCGCCGAGATCGCGAATTGCGTAGCGCGGCTCGACGATCTGATCGGAACCGCCGCAAGGGAGGTCGGCGGCCGGCTGGGCGACACGCCCTCGCACGAGGCGCGTTTCGCCATTCTCGACGATTTCCTGATGCGCCGGCTCTACGAAGCGCGCCCGCTCGACCATGCGGTGCTCTGGGCGCGCAAGCGGCTCGCGCGTGACGAGGCGTGCGGCGTCGCGGCGGTGGCGGACGAGATCGGGTGGAGCCGCAAGCATCTGGCGCATCGCTTCAAGGCCGAAACGGGGATCAGCCCCGACACCTATCGCCGGCTCGCGCGCTTCGAGCGTTTCTGGAACGCGCTTCAGGCGCGGCCCGACGACAGCCTTGCCGGGCTCGCGGTCGAGGCGGGCTATCACGACCAGCCGCACATGGCGCGCGATGTCCGCGCCTTCAGCGACATGACGCCAGGCGAGCTGCGCGCGCGCCTGATCCCCGGTCAGGGCGGCGTCCGCGACGACTGAATGCCTGAGGTTACAATCGTGCAAGATCGGTCGGCGGCATACGGTTAGCTTCGCGATGTCAGCAACAGGAGACCGACCATGCCCGTCCGATCCGCTATCATCCCCTGCCTGTCCTACAAGGATGCGCCCGCCGCCATTTCCTTTCTCTGCGACGCCTTCGGCTTCACCCGCCACGCGGTCTATGCCGACGACAAGGACCCGGACTTCATCCATCATGCCCAGCTCATGCGCGACGGGCAGATGGTGATGCTGAGCAGCTTCGCGCGCGACAGCGACTATATGAAGAAGGCCAATATCCTCCACCCGCAGGACGCGGGCGGCAACACCCAGTCGATCTATGTCGTGCTCGACGATGTCGACGGCCATGCGGTACAGGCGCGTGCGGCCGGGGCAAGGATCATCCTCGAGCCCACCGACCAGGACTATGGCGGCCGCAGCTATTCGGCGCTCGACCCCGAAGGCTATCCGTGGAGCTTCGGCAGCTACGACCCGTGGGCGGGCTGAATCCCGCCGCGGCTTAGTCGAACAGGCTCGAGACCGAGCTTTCGTCGGCGATGCGGCGGATCGCCTCGGCGAGCAGCGGCGCGATCGTCAGGTGGCGGATCTTCTTCGCGTCCTTGATGATCTCATGGCTGCCGATCGAGTCGGAGATGACGAGCTCGGCGAGCTCGGAACCTTCGACGCGCGCGACTGCGCCGCCCGAAAGCACGCCGTGGGTGCAATAGGCGACGACGTCCTCGGCGCCTGCGGCCTTGAGCGCGGCCGCGGCGTTGCACAGCGTGCCCGCGGAATCGACGATGTCGTCGATCAGGATGCAGAAACGGCCCTCGACGTCGCCGATGATGTTCATCACTTCCGATTCGCCCGCGCGCTCGCGGCGCTTGTCGACGATCGCGAGCGGGGCGTTGTCGAGTCGCTTGGCGAGCGCGCGCGCGCGCACCACGCCGCCCACGTCGGGCGAGACGACCATGATGTTCTTGCCGCCGAAGCGCGCCTGGATGTCCGCCGACATCACGGGCGCGGCGTAGAGATTGTCGGTCGGGATGTCGAAAAAGCCCTGGATCTGGCCGGCATGCAGATCGACCGAGAGAACGCGGTTGGCGCCTGCGGTCGTGATCAGGTTGGCGACGAGCTTGGCCGAGATCGGCGTGCGCGGACCGGGTTTGCGGTCCTGGCGGGCATAGCCGAAATAGGGGAGCACCGCAGTGATCCGCTTGGCCGATGCGCGCTTGAGCGCATCGATGCAGATCAGCAGCTCCATCAGGTTGTCGTTGGCGGGATAGGCGGTCGATTGGAGCACGAACACATCCTCGCCGCGGACATTTTCATGAATTTCCACGAAAACTTCCTCATCGGCAAAGCGGCGGACGCTCGCGTCGGTGAGGGGGATCTCCAGATATGCGGCGATCGCCTTGGCGAGCGGCAGGTTCGAATTGCCGGTGAGAAGTTTCATGTTTGGTGGTCCCGCGCCGTTTCCCGATTGCCCGCCCCTTTAGTCATCGAAGTGCAATCGTGAAAGGGGGCATTGCCGCTCGGCCCGGCGCTCCCTAATGCACATGCCATGACCGACCGGCTCACCATAGCGCTGGCGCAGCTTTCGCAGCGCGTCGGCGACATCACGGGCAATGCCGATGCCATGCTCGAATGGCGCAAGGCGACGCGCGCCGACCTGATCGTCTATCCCGAGCTCCAGCTCATCGGCTATCCGCCCGAGGATCTGGTGCTCAAGCCCGCGGTGATCGAGCGCGCGCGCGTCGAGCTGGCGCGCCTTGCAAAAGCCACCGCGGACGGCGGCCCCGCGATGCTCGTCGGCACCGTGCTGCTCGAAGCGGGCAAGCTCCATAACGCGCTCGCGCTGCTCGACGGCGGCGGGATCGTCGCGATCACGCGCAAGCGCGAACTGCCCAATTACGGCACCTTCGATGAAAAGCGGCTGTTCGAGCCCGGCCCCCTCCCCGATCCGATCGTCTTTCGCGGCGTGACGCTGGGCCTGCCGATCTGCGAGGACATCTGGTTTCCCACCGTCTGCGCCAACCTTGTGCAGAAGGGTGCCGAGCTTCTGATCGCGCCGCATGGCAGCCCCTATGAGATCGACAAGGACGATCTGCGCGCGAACGGCATCGCCGCCGCGCGCGTGCAAGAGACGGGCCTGCCCCTCGTCTTCCTCAATCGTGTCGGCGGGCAGGACGAGATCGTCTTCGACGGCGCCTCGTTCGTGCTCAATGCCGACGGCGAACTCGCGCACCAGCTCCCCGACTGGGAGGAGACGCTGGTCGAGACCGTGTGGGAGCGCGGCGAAAGCGGCTGGCGCTGCGCGCCCGGCGAGCTTCATGCGCTCGATCCGCATCCCGCCGATGTCTATCACGCGATGGTCGTTGGCCTGCGCGACTATGTGAACGCCAACCGCTTTCCGGGCGTCGTGCTCGGCCTGTCGGGCGGGATCGATTCGGCGATCTGCGCCGCCATCGCCGCCGATGCGCTGGGGCCCGAGCGCGTCTGGTGCGTGATGCTGCCCAGCCGCTTCACCAGCCAGGAAAGCCTCGACGACGCGGTCCAGTGCGCGGCGATGATAGGTTGCCGGCTCGACACCATCCCGATCGTTCCCGCGGTCGATGCGTTCGATGCGATGCTCTCCGACAGCTTCGCCGACCGCAATGTCGACATTACCGAAGAGAATATCCAGTCGCGCATCCGTGGCGTGACACTGATGGCGCTCTCCAACAAGTTCGGCCACATGCTGCTGACAACCGGCAACAAGTCCGAGATGTCGGTCGGCTACGCCACCATCTATGGCGACATGGCGGGCGGCTATAATCCGCTGAAGGACGCGTACAAGACGACGGTGTTCGAGATTTCGCGCTGGCGCAACGCCAACTGCCCCGATCACGGCCTCGGCCCCGATGGCCCAGTCATCCCCGAACGCATCATCACCAAACCGCCCTCGGCCGAACTGCGTCCCGACCAGAAGGATTCGGACAGCCTGCCCCCCTATGAGGAACTCGATGCGATCCTGCACGGGCTCGTCGAGGAGGAGCTGTCGGTCGACGATGTCGCGGGGCGCGGCTTCGAGCGCGCTACCGTCGCGCGCATCGAACGGCTGCTCTACATCGCCGAATACAAGCGCCGCCAGGCACCCCCCGGCGTCAAGCTTGGCAAGCGCAATTTCGGGCGTGATCGTCGCTACCCCATCACCAACGCATTCCGGACATCGTGAAATATTTCCCTGTCATTCCCGCGAAAGCGGGAATCCAGACGATGTCGAACATCCGCGCGGGCGCTTCTGGATTCCCGCTTTCGCGGGAATGACACTAAAGGCAAGGCAATGACCGTCACCACCCGCTTCGCCCCCTCGCCCACCGGCCGACTCCACGTCGGCAATATCCGCACCGCGCTCCACAACTGGATGTGGGCGAAGAAGCATGGCGGCCGCTTCCTGCTCAGGATCGACGACACCGACGCCGAACGCTCGACCGAGGCAAATGTCGAATCGATCCGCGCCGATCTCGCATGGCTCGGGCTCGCGTGGGACGGCGAGGCGCGCCAGTCCGAACGCTTCGCGCTTTATGAGGAAAGGTTCGCGGCGCTGAAGGCCGCGGGCCGCGTCTATCCGGCTTACGAGACCGCGCAGGAACTCGATCTCAAGCGCAAGGTGCTGCTCGGGCGCGGCCTGCCGCCCGTCTATGACCGCGGCGCGCTGAAGCTCAGCGATGCCGAGCGCGCCGCGTTCGAGACCGAGGGCCGCCAGCCGCACTGGCGCTTCAGGCTCGATCACGACACGCCGATCGTCTGGCACGACCTCATCCGCGGCGAGCAGCGCTTCGATCCGCACCTGCTTTCCGACCCCGTGATCCGCCGCGCCGATGGAAGCTGGCTCTACATGCTCCCCTCGGCGATCGACGACGTCGATATGGGCACCACGCATGTCGTGCGCGGCGAGGACCATGTCTCCAACACCGCGGCGCAGCTCCAGATGTTCGCGGCACTCGGTGCCGAAGCGCCCCAGTTCGCGCACGAGGCGTTGCTGACGGGCAGCGAGGGCAAGCTTTCCAAGCGCCTCGGCTCACTCGGCGTCGATCATTTCCGCGATGCCGGTATCGAGCCCGTCACGATCGTTGCCAAGCTTGCGCGCATTGGCACCAGTGATCCCGTCGAGGCGGTCACCGATCCGCAGCCGCTTGTCGACAGTTTCGACTTCGCGCATTTCGGCCGCGCCCCTGCGCGCTTCGACGAGACCGAGCTGGCGCAACTCAACGCACGCATCGTCCACCAGCTCGATTACACCGCGGTTGCTGATCGCCTGCCTGCGGGCATGGACGAGGCGGTCTGGGTCGCGATCCGCCCCAATCTGGAAACCGTCGCGCAGGCCGCAGAGTGGTGGACGGTGATCGGGGGGCCGGTAACAGCGCCCGACATATCGGCCGAGGACCGCGCCTATCTTGCCGAGGCGGCGCAGGCGGCCCGAACCATCGACTGGGCCGTCGATCCATGGCACGCGCTTACCGCCGCGCTCAAGGAGGCCACGGGTCGCAAGGGCAAGCCCCTCTTCCTCCCGCTGCGCCAGGCGCTGACCGGACGCGACCACGGCCCCGACATGGCGGCGCTGCTGCCGCTGATCGGACGCGAGCGCGCGCTCGAACGGCTGACGGCCATCGCGGACTGATGGTCGAGATCATAAACCTGCGCCTCGCACGCAAGGCGAAGGCGCGCGCCGATGCGGCACGGACCGCTGAGGCGAACCGCGCGAAGTTCGGGCGGACCGCGGCGCAGAAAGCGGCGGACAAGGCGACAGGCGAGCGTCACGAGCGCGCGCTCGACGGAGCGCGGCGCCGCACCGACGACTGACGCGTCATTGCCGTCACGAAACATCTTGCGCGAATCATGTAATGATGTAACATCATCTTCACGCGGTGCCAACCGTGGCGCCGCCCGAGAGGAGGGACGTCATGCACAGCGCAGGAGGCTATCTCGACCAGAAAACCCGCAGCCCGACCAGCCTGGGTGCGGCCATCGCGATCAACGGGGCTATCATCGGCGCACTGCTGTTCAGCGCGCCTGAGATTATTCCCGAAGGCATCAGGGTCATTCCGCTGATCAATCCGATCGAGGCGCCCGACCCCGCCCCACCGCCGCCCGAACCGGTGAGCCAGAAGATCGAGCCCAAACAGGGTGCCGAAAGCCATGTTACGCCCACGCAATCGATCCTCCCGTCCAGCGAGAATGACTTCACTGCGGATACGATCATCACCCCGCCACCGCCTCTTCCGGGGACGATCGGTGGCGGTACGATCATCCAGAATCCGCCGCATAAACCCGTCTTTGTCGGGCCGCAGATCGAGCAAAGATATCTCAAGCTCTTCCAGCCACCCTATCCACCGGGCAAACAGCGCGTGGGTGAGGAAGGTGTCGTCGTCGTCCGGGTGCTCGTGGGTCCCGATGGTCGCGTGAAACGGGTCGAGCGCGTCGAGGCCGCCGACGACGCCTTTTACGAGGTCACCGTCAGCCAGGCGCTCCGCAAATGGCGCTTCACCCCCGCCACGCGCGATGGCGTTCCCGTCGAGGGGTGGCGCGAGATGACGGTGCGCTTCGAACTCGAGGGCTGAGCGCCCGATCCGGCCGGGGGTGGCATCGCATGGCCCGAACGACTATCTTCGCCGCCATGGCAATCTTCCCCCGGCCCGTCTCGCCCCTGCGCGCGCTCCGCGATCTGCGCGGATTCCTTGCGATGCGCCAGAAGCATGAGCTGATCTTCGGTTTTCTGTCGATCATGATAACGACGTTGCTGATCGCGGGCTTCTACGTCGATTCGCGATTCGAAAAGCCGTGGAAGCGCGATATCCAATATGTCGAAAGCTGGCCGCTCGATCGCAGCCTCGAGCAGATCCGCGCGCAGCAGAAGATCGACATGGAGAAGAAGAAGATCCTCCAGGCCGAGCTTGAGAAGAGGCGGCAGGAGCGGATGAAGAGCTTCCAGAAGGTCGACAAGCAGCTGGACGCGCTCGGGCTTTGAACCGCGATTCGCGCTTCATGGCCGCAGCACTCGCGTTGTCCGAGCGCACGCGCGGGGCTACCGCGCCCAATCCCAATGTCGGCTGCGTGATCGTGAAGGACGGCATCGTCGTCGGCCGCGGCTGGACGCAACGCGGTGGCCGCCCGCATGCCGAGGCGATGGCGCTCGAACAGGCCGGCGATGCCGCCCGCGGCGCAACCGCCTATGTCACGCTCGAGCCCTGTGCGCACAAGAGCCCGCGCGGGCCGGCCTGTTCGCAATCGCTGATTGCGGCGCGGGTCGCGCGGGTTGTCGCTGCGATTGGTGATCCCGATCCGCGTACCGACGGCACGGGTTTCGCGGCATTGCGCGCGGCGGGCATCGCGGTTGATGCCGGAATTGGCGCGAATGCCGCACGTCGGGCGATGGCGGGGTTTCTCACGCGTCGCGCGCGCGGACGGCCGCATGTCACGCTGAAGCTCGCGACCTCGGTCGACGGCTGCATCGCGCTGGTCAGCGGCGCGAGCCGCTGGATCACGGGCGATGCCGCACGCGCGCATACGCATCTGGAGCGGTCGCGCCACGAGATGATCCTGGTCGGGCGGGGCACCTTCGAGACCGATGCGCCGCGGCTCGATGTGCGGCTGTCGGGGCTCGAGGGCCGCAGTCCGCGCCGCGCGCTGCTGACGCGCCGCGATCCGCCGCCGGGCTGGGAAGGCGTGCCCGATCCCCACGCCATTGGCGCGCTCGATGATGTCGACCATCTGTTCGTCGAGGGTGGTGCCGCCACCGCGTCGGCTTTCCTTGCCGCCGATCTGGTCGACCGGCTGCTGCTTTACCGCGCGCCGATCCTGATCGGGCACGGCAAGGCCGCGCTCGGCGACATCGGACTCGAGCGGCTCGACGATGCGCATGGCCGCTGGCGCCTCGCCGACACGCGCATGCTTGGCAGCGACCGGCTCGAAGTCTACGAGCGCGTACGAGACTGAAAGGGCGCGGCATGTTCACGGGAATCATCACCGATATCGGCACGATCACGGGCATCGAGCAGCGCGGCGACCTGCGCGCGGTGATCGCGACGGGCTATAATACGACCACCGTCGATCTCGGTGCCTCGATCGCCTGTTCGGGCGTCTGCCTCACCGTTGTCGACAAGGGGCCGGGCTGGTTCGCGGTCGACATATCGGGCGAAACCGCCGCGCGCACGGCCGATGGGCAGTGGATCGAGGGCAAGCGCCTCAATCTCGAACGCGCACTCAAGATCGGCGACGAGCTCGGCGGCCATATCGTAACGGGGCATGTCGATGGCGTCGGCACGATCGTCGGTCTGGTCGACGAAGGCGATTCGCACCGCGTCACGATAGCCGCGCCGCGCGCGCTCGCGCCCTATCTCGCGCCCAAGGGCTCGATCACGCTCGACGGCATCTCGCTCACTGTTAACAGCGTCGCCGACACCCCTGACAGCGTCGAGTTCGGCGTCAACATCATCCCCCATACCGCCGCTGTTACCACCTTCGACGCGCTTGCGGTGGGCCGCGCGCTCAACATCGAGATCGACGTGCTTGCGCGCTATCTCGGCCGCATGCGGCAGGTGCTCGAAAACTATACAGGGTGATGTGATTTCTTTTCTGGTCGATCACATTGTAATGTGATACCGCTGGCGCATGAGCACGCAACTGATCGAGCGCCTCCGCGACCTCGTCGCCGATGGCGCCATTTCCCGCTCCGGCCTCGCCCGCGCGGCCGGGCTCCATGCCAACTCGCTGCGCAGCCTCGATGATTCGGACTGGAACCCCACTGCCGAGACGTTGAAGAAGCTGGAAAAATACCTGATCCAGCGCGAAGCGACTCCGGCGCTCGTGCCGATCGAGGAGATCATCGACGAGGCGCGCAACGGCCGCATGTTCATCCTTGTCGATGACGAGGATCGCGAGAATGAGGGCGATCTCGTCATCCCCGCGCAGATGGCGACGCCCGACGCGATCAATTTCATGGCCAAACATGGCCGCGGGCTGATCTGCCTGTCGCTCTCCAAGGATCGCGTGGACCAACTCGGGCTCGACCTGATGAGTCGCAACAACGGCACACGACACGAAACCGCCTTTACCGTCTCGATCGAGGCGCGCGACGGCGTCACCACGGGCATTTCGGCGGCGGACCGCGCGCGCACCGTGGCGGTGGCAATCGATTCCTCCAAGGGAGCCGAGCATATCGTGACCCCTGGCCATGTCTTCCCGCTCGTTGCACGCGAGGGTGGTGTGCTCGTGCGTGCGGGCCATACCGAGGCCGCCGTCGACGTTTCCCGGCTCGCGGGACTCAATCCTTCGGGTGTGATCTGCGAGATCATGAAGGACGACGGCACGATGGCGCGGATGGACGATCTCGTCGAGTTCGCGCAGGAACATGGACTCAAGATCGGCACGATCCGCGACCTCATCGCCTATCGCCGCCAGCATGATCATCTCGTCGAGAAAAAGGCCGAGGCGAAGTTCACCAGCCGCTGGGGAGGCGAATGGACCGCAATGACCTTTCACAACAAGGCGACGGGCACCGAACAGGTCGCGCTGCTCAAGGGGCGCGTCGATCCCGACAAGCCAACGCTCGTCCGCATGCACGTGCTGTCGACCTTTGCCGACGTCTTCGGCGAGGAAGGCGATCGCGGCGTGATGCTGCGCCGGTCTATGGAGATGATCGGTGAAGAGGGCGCGGGCGTCGTCGTCGTCATCAACAAGCAGACCGATGCGCCTTTCACCTACGCGGTCCAGCGCAAGGCCGGCCTGCCCGCGCCCGATATCGAGGAATTGCGCGATTACGGTGTTGGCGCGCAGATCCTGAACGAGCTCGGCGTGCAGGACATGATCATCCTCACAAACACGCACCACACGCTGGTGGGGCTTGACGGCTATGGCCTTTCCATCGTTGGAGAGCGCCCGATCGATTGCGGAAGGGCCTGAACGACATGGCGAAGTTCCTGATCGTGGAAGCGCGCTTCTACGACCATCTCAACGACATGCTGCTCGACGGGGCGCGCACCGCGCTCGAGGCGGCGGGGCATCACCACGAGACTGTGACGGTTCCGGGCGCGCTCGAAATCCCCGCTGCGATTGCGCTCGCCGCGGAGAGCGGGCGCTATGACGGCTATGTCGCGATCGGCGTGGTCATCCGCGGCGAGACCTATCATTTCGAGGTCGTCTCCAACGAAAGCGCGCGCGGTATCATGGCGCTGACGCTCGACGGCATCGCGATCGGCAACGGCATCCTGACCGTCGAGAACGAGGCGCAGGCGCTGACGCGCGCCAAACGTGAGGAAAAGGACAAGGGCGGGGAGGCAGCGAAGGCGGCGATAGCGATGCTCGAACTTCAGGGGCGTTTCGCCGCCTGATATTATTTCCGGATCGGCGCGCCGATCGACCAGAGCTGGCCGAACGGGTCGCGGATATGGCCGTAGCGATCGCCCCAGAACTGGTCGGCGAGCGGCATCGTCACCTCGGCGCCCGCCGCCACCGCGCGGTCCCACACCTGGTCGGCATCGTCGACCGCAAGGTGCAGCCGCGCGCCGCCCGGCCCGGCGCTGCTCTGTCCGCCGTGAAACTCCGGAAAATCGTCGGACAGCATCAGCTCGCCGCCGTTGAGCCGCAGATGCGCGTGCATCAGCCTTTTGCCGTCATCGGCGTCGTGCGTCTCGACGAGTTCGGCACCGAACGCCTGCTGATAGAAGCCGACCGCCTCCCTCGCGCGCCCGTCGGCGATGGTCAGATAGGGAATGATTCCGCTCATGCGCCGCCTCCAATGGTCAGGGGCAAAGGCTAGGCCGGGCGTGGGCGGAGGTAAAGCCGCCCGGCTTGCCGCCGCTCGGCGTCCGGTGCTAAGACGCTGTTTCCACGCATTTCAGGGGATTGGTCATGACATTGGGCGGTCCCATGCTGGTCACCGAGCATCTCGTGATGCGCCCTCCCGCGCGCGAGGATTTCGAGGGCTGGGCAGCGTTCCACGCCGATCCCGAGACGATGCGCTTCCTCGGCGGTGCCGTGCCGCGCGCCGCCGCCTGGCGCGGGCTGTGCGCGATGGCGGGTGCCTGGCATATCCGCGGCTTCGCGATGTTTTCGCTGGTCGAGCGCGAAAGCGGCCGCTGGGTCGGCCGCGTCGGCCCGTGGCAGCCCGAAGACTGGCCGGGCACCGAAGTCGGTTGGGGCATCGCACGCGAATTCTGTGGTAAGGGCTATGCGCGCGAGGCAGCGATCGCCAGCATCGATTTTGCCTTCGACCAGCTCGGCTGGGACGAGGTGATCCACTGCATCAACCCCGACAACACCGCCTCGATCCGCCTCGCCGAGCGGTTGGGCGCGACTAACAGGGGGCCGACCGCGCTCCCCGCACCCTTCGAGGCCGAACGCGTCGATTGCTGGGCGCAGAGTGCGGCCGAATGGAGGGCGCGTCGCGCAAGCCTCTAGCGTGCTTGCGCCTTCGCGGGTGCTTGCGAGGGGCTGCTGTGAAGTGGAAATCTGTCTTTGGAGACGGCGGCCTTAACTAGTTGACCACACACCTGTCGCTATTGTTTTCATATGAAGAAATGGCCGCAAGCATCCACCGATGATGCCCTGAGGGAGGCGAAAGGAAGTCGGGCAAAGGCAATCCTCCAGATAGGCATTTGCGCAGGGGGAGCGATCTATTATCTTTGGCGTACGCTCGTAGCACTCGGCCGAGGCATAATAGAGCCCATAGGTCGAGGGCACCATCCAGATGTCACCTTCGCCGGCGAGCCGGCATCCTTCATTTTCTGGGTCGCGGCGCATGGTCTTGGTGCGATGCTGCTTGCTGTCGCCAGTTATGTCCTACTCCGCGCCCACCTGATACACCGGTACAATTAGGGCTATCAGGGTATGATGGACGTCGCTGTAACGCGATTTGGGGCGCGCGGACCGCTTATGGGCTGGTTAGCTGCCGTCCGGATCCTCCCCGGTACGGGGAGGGGGGCCACGCGAAGCGTGGTGGAGGGGCTGGCGTAAAACCCGCCAATTCCGCGCAGCCCCTCCGTCAGCCCTCCGGGCTGCCACCTCCCCGTAACGGGGAGGATCGTGCGACCGCGATCGCGTCAAAAAGCTGATACCCGCTTACGTCTACCGTGCCTCCAGACTCTCTAGATAGCGCCCGTTGCCGACCATCCCCAATCGCGTGATGCCCGCCTGTTTCACCGTCGCGAGCGTGCGATCGAAGACCTCGTAGCGTGCCGCGCCATCGGCGGCGACGTGGAGGACGGGCTGGGCGGGATCGCGCGTAATGGCGGAAAGGCGTGCGGGCAGCGCCGCCTCGCTTAGCGGTTGGCCGTCCCACAGCAGCGCGTTGCCCGCGGTAATGTCGAGCCGATGTACGGGGCGCGCCACGTCGGGCTTGCCCTCGCCCGGCAGGTCGACGGGCACTTTGTGGAGCTGGATCGGGATCACCATGATGAACATGACCAGCAGCACCAGCATCACGTCGATCAGCGGCGTGGTGTTGAGATCCTTGAGCAACGGCGGCTGGGCGGGCGCGGCAACGGCGGTGTGGCGACGGCGCATGGCATCCTCCTCCGGTTATGTTACATGATCACATAACATTAAACCGTTGCGCAGCCAATATGATTCTTGTGCACCGGCCATGCCCAAGCGCCCGGGGCGGGCGGGCCTTCATCGCTATGTCAGAAAAATGGTGCTGCCGGTGAGGATTGAACTCACGACCTCAGCCTTACCAAGGATGCGCTCTACCACTGAGCTACGGCAGCACGTCTCGCGGAACCGCGGACAGGTGGCGGCCTATGGCGAATGCGTGGGCGTTCGTCAAGGCGTGCTTGCGGCCCGCTGCGCGATCTGCTTGGAAACGGGGCATGGGCAAGGCGGATGACGAACGCGCACGGCGGCTGGCCGAGGCGCTGCGGCAGAATCTGAGGCGTCGCAAGGCGCAGGCGCGCGATGCGGCCGAGGCGACGCGCGTAACGGCGCCCGACGAGGACAAACGCGACGCGTAAACGCCGCGCGTGTCGCCAAGCGCGCCCCGCTGCACTATATGCGCGGGCAACGCTTCCCTGTTTCGAAAGAGCCCGTCCCTTGGCCCTCACCCACGACTCCGAAACCCCTGCGGGCGTCGCTGCGCTCTTCGCTCAAATGGGCATCGCCCTCCCCGCCGCCGCGGGCGAGGCGCTTGTCAGCTATTCCCCCGTCGACGGCAGCGCGCTTGCGCGGCTTACGCAGCACAGCCTCGCCGATGGGCATGCAGCGATCGCGCGCGCCGAGACCGCCTTTGGCGCCTGGCGCGACGTCCCCGCGCCCCAGCGCGGCCAGCTCGTGCGAATCTATGGAGACCTGTTGCGCGCGCACAAGGAACCGCTGGCGCGGATCATCAGCCTGGAGTGCGGCAAGATCCTGACCGAAGCGCGCGGCGAGGTGCAGGAAGTCATCGATATCTGCGAGTTCGCCACCGGGCTTTCGCGCCAGCTCCACGGGCTTGTCATTGCCACCGAGCGCCCCGGCCACAAGCTGCTCGAAAGCTGGCACCCGATGGGCGTGTTCGGCCAGATCACCGCGTTCAATTTCCCCGCCGCCGTCTGGGCCTGGGGAACGATGGTCGCGCTGGTCTGCGGCAATTCGGCGATCTGGAAGCCGTCCGAAAAGACGCCGCTCACCGCGATCGCGTGCACCTTGCTGTTTGAAAGGGCGGTGGCTGAATTCGGCGGGGCGCCCGCGCATCTCGTCCAGACGTTGATCGGCGGCGCCGAACTTGGCGTGCTGCTTGCCGAGGATGCGCGCGTCCCCGTGCTGAGCGCGACGGGCAGCACACGCATGGGGCGCGACGTCGCGGTTCGTGTCGCCGGCCGGTTCGGGCGCGCGATCCTCGAGCTCGGCGGCAACAACGCCGCGATCGTCGCACCCTCGGCCGATCTCGACCTCGCGCTGCGCGGCATCGCCTTCGCCGCCGCAGGCACCGCGGGGCAGCGCTGCACTTCGCTCAGGCGCCTGATCGTGCACGAATCGCTCAAGGACACGCTGGTTGCACGGCTCAAGGCGGCGTTCGGCTCGCTTGCCATCGGTAGCCCGCTCGACGAGGCGAATCACGTCGGCCCGCTGATCGATCAGGGCGCCTTCGACGCGATGCAGGCGGCCCTCGACGTCGCGCGCGATCAGGGTGGCACGGTCTGGGGCGGTGCGCGCGTCGAATTGCCGGGTGAGGGCTATTATGTCCGCCCTGCGCTGGTCGAGATGCCCGCGCAGACCGAGATCGTGCGCGAGGAGACCTTCGCGCCGATCCTCTATGTACTCGCCTATTCGGATTTCGAGGAGGCGATCGCGCTCCAGAACGGCGTGCCGCAAGGGCTGTCCTCGGCGATCTTCACGCGCGACGTCCGCGAGGCCGAGCGCTTCCAGTCCTCGGCGGGCAGCGATTGCGGCATCGCCAACGTCAATATCGGCACGAGCGGCGCCGAGATCGGCGGCGCCTTTGGCGGCGAGAAGGCAACGGGCGGTGGCCGCGCCGCGGGTTCGGACACGTGGAAAAACTATATGCGCCGCGCGACCAACACGATCAACTACAGCGATAGCCTTCCGCTCGCGCAGGGCGTGAAGTTCGACATCGGTTGAGTGCCGTTCACTCCGCCATGCGCGGCGGGGTGAGTGCGAGCCCCGAATAGCGCGGCGCGGGGGCGGGCTGAACCACCCCGCCCGCCTCGACAAAGGTGCCGCGCGCCGCATTGTGTGGGTGCGCCACCGCCTCGTCGAAATCGAGCACGGGCGCGAAGCAGATATCGGTGCCCTCCATCAGCGCGCGCCACTCATCGCGCGTGCGAGTGAGGAACAACGCCGTCAGTTTCGCCTTGAGCGCGGGCCAGTGGCGCGAATCCATCTGCACGTCGAAATCGGGATCCCCGGTCAGCCCCGCCTTTTCGCGCAGCAGCGCATAGAATCGCGGTTCGATCGACCCGATCGAGACCCATTTGCCGTCGGCGGTGGCGTAGGTGTCGTAGAAATGCGCGCCGGTATCGAGCAGGTTTCCGCCGCGCCCGCCGCCCCACATGCCCTGCGCGCGGAAGCCCCAGATCATCGCCATCAGCAGCGCCGAACCGTCGGTCATCGCGCAGTCGACCACCTGCCCCTTGCCGCCGCGCTGGACGTGGAGCAGCGCCGCGAGCATGCCGAAGACGAGCATCATCGCGCCGCCGCCGAAATCGCCGACCATGTTGATCGGGGGTGTCGGCTTTTCGCCGCTGCGGCCAAAGGCGTTAAGCGCGCCCGACAGCGCGATATAGTTGATGTCGTGCCCCGCGACGTGCGCCAAGGGTCCGGTCTGTCCCCACCCCGTCATGCGGCCATAGACGAGCCCGGGATTGTCCTCCATCAGCACCTCGGGGCCCAATCCCAGCCTTTCCATCACGCCGGGCCGGAAACCTTCGATCAGCCCGTGGGCGGAACGCACCAGATCGCGCACCTCGGCGATCCCCGCGGGCGATTTGAGGTCGAGCGCGATCACGCGACGCGAGCGCAGCAGCGGATCGCGTGCGGCGCGCGGATCCTTCGCACCCGCACGCTCGATGCGGATCACCTCTGCGCCGTGATCGGCCAACATCATCGCCGCAAAGGGCCCCGGCCCGATCCCCGCCATCTCGACGATGCGAATTCCCTCCAGCGGTCCCGGCACGCGTCTCTCCCTTGCACATTGGCCTGGCTTGGTTTCAGTTGGACCAGACTAGACATGCTTACGCTAACGTCAACGGAAAGAGGGGCGGATGAGGAGCTTTTTCAGGGCGGGGTTCGGGGTGGCACTGTTCCTTGTGGCGACCGGGCCGGCGTTTGCGGGGACCGTCTATGTCCATGCGGGACGGCTGGTCGACGTCGAGCGCGGGCGCGTGCTCAATGATCAGCGCATCCGCATCGAGGACGATCGCATCGTCGCGGTCGAGCCATGGTCGGCTCCTCCTGCTGGCGCGGAGGTGATCGACTGGTCGGGCAAGACCGTGCTGCCGGGCCTGATCGACATGCACACGCATCTGGCCGACTGGGGCCAGACCAGCAATGTCGCCGAACCGCTGCTCCATTCGCCGCAGGAGATCGCGCTGGTCGGTGCCGAGAATGCGCGCAAGACGCTGCTCGCTGGTTTCACCACGGTCCACGATGTCGGCTGTTTCCGCGCCTTCACCGATGTCGCGTTGCGCGATGCGATCAATGCGGGGCGCGTGCCGGGACCGCGGATGAATGTCGTCGGCGCCTATATCACCGTCCCCGGCGGCGGCGGCGAGGTGACGGGCTTCGCGCCCGATGTGGCGGTGCCCGCGGACATGCGCGTCGGCGTCTATGCCGACGCCCATGATGCGAAGCTCAAGACGCGCTATCTGTTCCAGCACGGCGTCGACAGCATCAAGATGATCGCGACGGGCGCGGTGCTCGCCGAGGGCACCGAGCCCGGCCAGATGGAGATGACCGAGGACGAGATCCGCGCGGTCACGGAGCAGGCCGCGACCCACAAGAGCTACGCTACGGCGCATGCGCACGGCGCCGAGGGGGTCAAGGCCGCGATCCGCGCGGGGGTGCGCTCGATCGAGCATGCCTCGCTGATCGACGATGAGGGGATCGTGCTCGCCAGGCGCCAGGGGACCTGGCTCGTCATGGACATCTACAATGGCGATTACATCGACGCGATCGGCCGCAAGGAGGGCTGGCCCGAGGGGCACCTGCGCAAGAATCTCGAGACAACCGAAGCGCAGCGCGAGGGCTTCCGCAAGGCGGTCAAGGCAGGCGTGAAAATCGCCTATGGCACCGATGCTGGAGTCTATCCGCACGGGCTCAATGCGCGCCAGTTCCCCTATATGGTCCGCTTCGGCATGACGCCGATGCAGGCGATCCAGTCGGCGACCACGGTCGCCGCCGACCTGCTCGGCTGGCAGAAGGATGTCGGCGCGATCGCACCCGGGCGCTATGCCGACATGATCGCGGTCGACGGCGACCCAACCGCCGATATCGCGCTGCTCGAAAAGTCGCCCGTGGTAATGAAGGGCGGCGCGCTGATCCGTTAGGTGGTCGGCGTGGCTGGTTCGGACTCCGGAGCCGCCTGCGGTTCAGCGGGAGGCGCTGCGGGCACGGGAGCGGGCGTCGGCTCGGGCAGGCGCGCGGTGCGCGGGGAGAGGATCGCGGCGGTCTCGATCGCGTCGAGCGCGCGGCGCGCCTCGATATAGCGCCTGGCCGCGGCCATCCAGTTCTCGGCCCTGGCGCGGCCGGGCATGCGCGCGACCTCGGCGAGCGCGGCGTCGACCTGCCCGCCCGAAAGGCGTCGCTTGGCGCGGGTCAGTCTTTCGCTCGGGGCGGGCGACGGAGTGCCGGCCTTGCGGATCACGAACAACTCGCCCATTTCGCGGCGGAAGCCGTCCCACCAGCTGGCATTGCTGCCGCCACCCGCGAGTTCGGGGCCGAGTTCGTTGAGGCTGATCTGAAGCTCTTCGAGCGTGATCGGCTGGCGCGCCGCGGCGATCACCGTCGCCACCTCGCGGGGCTGGCTGTCGCCGAAGCGCTCGCGCAGCTGTCCCTCGATATAGCCGAGCGCCACACCGCGATCGAGCGCGCGGCGCGCGGCAAAGGCGACGAGCAGCCCTTCCGCGCGCGCGGCATTGCCCGAGGCGGCCTCGGCGCTGACGCTGATCTGCGCCATGCGCTGCTCGAGGTCGCGCACACGCGCGGTGATCTCGTCGGCGGCGCGCGGGTCGATCACCGCGCGTTCACCCGGGCGCGCTGCAACCGCGCCCTGCGGATCGATCCTGCCATCGAGCGCCGCCACTGCCTCGTTCTTCGGCGCGGGAGCCTGGCGCCCGAAAAGATCGGTGCCACCGTTCCAGCTCTTGAGGAACCAGCCCATCGCGACCAGCCCGGCGAGAAAAGCGATGACGACGGCGATGATGACGTTTCTGAAGGCGCGCGTGGGCTTTGCGTCACCCTCGATCGGTACATAATCCCTGCTCATTGCGGCCCGTCCCTCGAATTGTCCTGCTCTTGTTTGCACATGCGCGCGGCAATCGCCAGCAAAGCCTGATCGGTGGGCGCCTCGGCGATGGCGACCGCACCCCACCCGGCGCCCGCGGCCTCGGCGGCGTTGGTGCTGATCGCGGCGATCGCGACTGCGCCCCGATCCGTCGCCAATTGCGCCAGTCTTGCGGCTGCGCGCGGCGAATGCGCCATCGCCACGGGTTTCCTTGCCAGCGCCTCCGTCAGCCCCGGCGGGTCGGCTATCGTACGCGCGGCATAGACCCCGATCCGATCGATCGCGATGCCGCCAGGATCGGGCTCGCGCCGGTCCTCGCCGCACAGATGCAGCACGCGCATCACACCTTCGCGCGCCATCAGCTGGATCAGCCCGATCGCATCGCCCGGTCCCACGCGGATATCGCCGAAACCCGCCGCCTTGAGCGCGGCGGCGGTCGCCTCGCCCACGGCATAGACGGGCAGGCCCGCATAGAGTGCCAGCTGGGGGCCGCCGTGGCGCACCGCATTGGCGCTCGTCACCATCAGCGAGTCATAGCCGGCGGGATCGGGCGCGCTCCAAGCGAGCGGCACGATCTCGAACAGCGGCACCGCGATCGCATCGAGCCCCAGCACGGCGGCGCGCGCCAGCGTCACCGCATCGCCGGGCGCGGGGCGCAGCACGAGCAGCGGCCTGCTCATCCTGTGAACAACGAGCGCAACGCCGGCTGCGCACGGTCCAGCAGCGATGTCGCGAGTGCAGCGACCGCATCGTCATCGCCGATCCGGAAACGTGCCTCGCCCGTCACATGCTCGCGCCCGTGGCTGTCGAGGATTTCAGCGCGCAGCCAGATCTCCTCGCCTTCACGCAGCGCCAACGCCGCCACGGGCGCACGGCAATCGGCGCCAAGATGCGCAAGCAGCAGCCGCTCGGTCGCGACGCACAGATGCGTGTCGCGGTGATCGATCGTGCCCAGAAAGGCACGCAACTCGCTACGATCGGCAAGGCATTCGATCCCCACCGCGCCCTGCGACGGCGCGGGCAGCATTTCCTCGACTTCGATCGCATGGCCGATCTGCGGCTGGCCGAGCCGGTCCAATCCGGCGGCGGCGAGCAGGGTCGCGTCCGCCTCGCCGCGCGCGAGCTTTTCGAGCCGTGTCGCGACATTACCGCGGAACAGCACGATCTCCAGATCGGGCCGCGCGCGCAGCATCTGCGCCGCACGCCGCGGCGAACTTGTGCCGACACGCCCATCGGCGCGAATCGCCGCGATGCTTTCGGCGCCGATCAGCCGGTCGCGCACATCAGCGCGCTCGAGCATCGCCGCGATGACGATACCGGACGGGCGGATCGTCTCGACATCCTTCATCGAATGCACCGCGAAATCGATTCGCGCGTCCTCAAGCGCGCGGTCGAGTTCCTTGGTCCACAAGGCCTTGCCACCCACTTCGGAGAGCGCGCGGTCCTGGATCTTGTCGCCGCTGGTCTTGATCGGGACGATCTCGATCGCGCGCGGCGCCAGGCTATGGGCTGCAATCAGCGCATCGCGCACCATATTGGCCTGCGTCATCGCCAGCGGCGATCCGCGCGTGCCGAGCTTCATCGTATCGGGGAGCGAGGTCATGGCGGGTTGTGCTAGCGACGAACCGCACTAGAGAAAAGGCACAATGGCACTCATCCTCGGCATCGAATCGAGTTGTGACGAGACCGCGGCGGCGGTGATCGACACCGATCGGCGAATCCTGTCGCACAAGCTTGCGGGGCAGGAAGCGGCGCATCGTCCTTATGGTGGTGTCGTTCCCGAGATCGCGGCGCGCGCGCATGTCGAGGCGCTCGAACCGCTGGTCGCTGCCGCGCTCGAGGAAGCGGGTGTCGGGCTCGAGGATATCGACGCGATCGCCGCGACCGCGGGGCCGGGCCTGATCGGCGGGGTCATGGTTGGACTGGTCACCGCCAAGGCGCTCGCGCTCGCCGCCGACAAGCCGCTGATCGCGATCAACCACTTGGAAGGCCATGCGCTCTCGCCCCGGCTCGCCGACGCCGAGCTGCAATTCCCCTATCTGCTGCTGCTCGTCTCGGGCGGGCATTGCCAGTTGCTCTTCGTCGAGGGCGTCGGCGCCTATCGCCGCCTTGCCACGACGATCGACGATGCCGCGGGTGAGGCCTATGACAAGACCGCCAAGCTGCTCGGCCTCGGCTTTCCCGGCGGCCCCGCGGTCGAAAAGGCCGCGCTCGACGGCGATCCGCGCGCGGTGCCGCTGCCGCGCCCGCTGGTCGGCACCGCCGAGCCGCATTTCTCGTTCGCGGGCCTCAAGAGCGCGGTTCTGCGCGCGCGCGACGCGGGCGTGCATCGCACCGAGGACATCGCGGCCTCATTCCAGCAGGCGGTGGTCGATTGCCTGATCGACCGCACGCGCCGTGCGATCGGTCATGCCGCGGGCGCGACCGCGCTCGTCGTCGCGGGCGGCGTTGCCGCCAACAGGACGATCCGCACCGCGCTCGAGGCGCTGGCCACCGAGCACGACCTGCCGTTTTTCGCACCGCCGCTCTGGCTGTGCACCGACAATGCCGCAATGATTGGCTGGGCGGGCGCCGAGCGTTTTCTGGAGGGGCATAGCGATCCGCTCGATTTCGCGGCGCGGCCGCGCTGGCCGCTCGATCCGAATGCGGAAAAGGCGCGGGGAGCTGGGGTTAAGGCATGAAGATCGGGGTCATCGGGGG